>JBNJGC010000049.1:0-15695 GCA_051747405.1 Pseudomonadota bacterium | reverse complement strand
CTTTGCGCCTTTGCGGTTAATTTTAAGAGGTGAGCCGGTCCGCGGTGGAGACGTTGACCCACACTCTATACAATAAAACGTATCTTTACGGCTCCCACCCTTTGCGCACTTTGCGTCTTTGCGGTGAATACCCAGAAAGGAAATGAGATATGAAGAAGATTGAAGCGATCATCAAACCGTTCAAGCTCGATGATGTGCGCGAGGCGCTCTCCGATATCGGGGTTGCCGGCATGACGGCCATCGAGGTCAAGGGCTTCGGTCGGCAGAAGGGCCATACCGAGCTCTACCGCGGTGCCGAGTACGTGGTCGATTTCCTGCCCAAGGTGAAGATCGAGGTGGTGATCGATGACGAGATGGTCGATCAGTGCATCGAGGCGATCACCGGCGTGGCCCGTACCGGTAAGATTGGCGACGGCAAGATCTTCGTCTCCGATGTGGCGCGGGTGATCCGAATCCGCACCGGCGAAGAGGGGCCCAGCGCGACGTAGGGGCGACGCGCCGCCAACGCCGGGTACCCTCTGCACCTCGTTCCCACGCTCTGCGTGGGAATGCAGAGCCCCTAGAGGTAGTCCACCACATCGTCCAGCGGGCGGCGCGGCGTCTCTTCCGGCAGTTCGGCGGGGTAGCCGATGCTCAGGGCGGCGATGGGTTCCAGTTCGGGGGCGATGCCGAAGGCCTGTTTGACCTGCTCGGTGTCGAAGTAGCCCACCCAGGTGGAGCCCAGGCCGCTGGCCACGACGGCCAGCTGGGCGTAGGCGGCGGCAATGGTGGTGTCCTGCACGGCGTAGAGCTTTTCCCCGCGTTCGCCGTACTTGGTCGCTGCCCGCTGCGGGTCGCTGCTGAACAGGAGGGTGACCGGCGCCTCGGCGATAAAGCCTTGATCCCCCGCCAGTTGGCTGAGTTGTCGGCGCTGTTCGGCGTCGGTAATGACGCTGATGCGGTAGGATTGCAGGTCGCCCGCGGAGGGGGCGGCGCAGGCCATCTCAAGAATGGCGTGCAGCTTCTCCTGTTCCACCGGCAGGTCGCTGCGGTACTGACGGATGGAGTGGCGGTGGCGTACCGTTTCAAAAAAGTCCTTCATTGTTTCCTCCCCAGGGTTATTCTTCTGTCGGCGTGTCGGTGTCGCTGCCCTTGAGCTCTGCCAGGGCGGGGTGTTGCGGGTGGTTGCGCTCCAGTACGCGCAGCGCATCCTCTGCCAGATCCGGCAGCTCCATCAGGCGGTAGGCCTTGACCATGATCACCAGGGCATCGGGGATGGCGGTGGAGCGCTGGTAGTTCTCCAGCACATACTTGGCCCGGTTGACGGCGGCCAGGTAGCTGCCGCGGCGCAGGTAGTAGTCGGCGGCGTGCAGTTCGTGTTTGGCCAGGTAGTTGCGCAGCACCTGCATGCGCTTGAGGGCGTCCTGGGTGTAGCGGCTGTCCGGGAAGCGGGTAACCAGCTCCTTGAAGTAGTTGAAGGATTCGCGGATGCTGGTCGGATCGCGCTTGGATTTGTCGGTGTCGAATACCCGCTCCATCAGCCCGCTGCCCTGGTCGAAGGTGGCAAGCCCGCGCAGGTAGTAGGCATAGTCGACGCTGGGATGGCGCGGGTGGAGCTTGATGAAGCGATCGGCGGCGGCGACGGCGGCCGCCGGCTCGTTCGCCTTGTAGTGGGCGTAGACCGTCTCCAGCTGAGCCTGTTGCGCGTAGCGACCGTAGGGGTAGCGCGCCTCCAGCTTGGTGTAGTAGTCGATGGCGGTTTCATAGTCGCCGTTGTCCAGCGCCTCTTTGGCCGTTTCGTAGAACTTCTCCGCGTCCCAGTCGGCGGTCTCGTCTTGGGTGAAGACGGCGCAGGCGCCAAGTAGCCAGACGAGGGAGAGGATGGACAAAATTTTGGAAAAACGCATAGTATCCGTTTCTTTATGATAGATGAGCAGGCACCAAGTATACCTATGGCACCGTCCGGAATAAATCAAAGTAGCAGTAAATCGGCCAATGAGGCGTCGCGCCGACTCCAAGCGGAGGTGCCGCAGTCGCTGGCCGGGCGTCGCCTCGACCAGGTGCTGGCCGAGCTCTTCCCCGACTACTCCCGCTCCCGCTTGCAGCAGTGGGTAAAAAAGGGGGATGTCACGGTCGATGGCAAGGCGTTGCGCCCCCGGGACAAACTCTTCGGCGGCGAGCGGATCGAGCTGGCGGTGACGCTGGAGCCGGAGACCGCCTTCGAGCCGGAGCCTATTGCGCTGGACATCGTCTACGAGGATGAGGCGCTGCTGGTGATCAATAAGCCCGCCGGGCTGGTGGTGCACCCCGCCGCGGGCAATTGGCAGGGGACACTGCTCAACGCTCTGCTGCACCACCACCCGCCCATCGCCACGGTCCCCCGTGCCGGTATCGTACACCGTCTCGACAAGGCGACCACCGGCCTGCTGGTGGTGGCCAAGACCCTGGAGGCGCAGACCGCGCTGGTGGAGCAGCTGCAGGCACGCAGCTTTACCCGTGAATACGATGCGGTGGTCAACGGCGTGCTAACCGGCGGCGGCACGGTGGATGCCCCCCTCGGACGCCATCCGGTGGACCGCAAACGCATGGCAGTGGTGCGCAGCGGTGGCAAACCGGCCGTGACCCATTACCGGGTAGAGGAGCGCTTTCGCGCCCACACCCACATCAAGGTGAAACTCGAGACCGGTCGCACCCACCAGATCCGCGTCCACATGGCCCACCAGCGCTACCCCCTGGTGGGCGACCCGGTCTACGGCGGACGGCTGCGTCTGCCCCCCGCCTGCGGCGAGGCGCTGATGGAGATGCTGCGAGGCTTTCGCCGCCAGGCCCTGCACGCCTCGCGCCTGGGGCTGGAACACCCGACCAGCGGGGAGTACCTGGAGTGGACGGCGCCGCTGCCGGAGGATATGCAAAGGCTGATCGACGTGTTGCGGGAAGATTTGAATAACAGTTGAAAGTTTCAAGTTTCAAGTTTCAAGAGACGCATTCGGACGATGAACCCAGGCACGGTGGATGCGCTGCGCTTATCCACCCTACGGCTGATTGTTGTAGAAGCAGCATCCTGCCGCGACCAGTATTATGCAAATGTTTCTCGCCGCTGGAAGCCACTTCTACGAGAGGCTGGAGAAGTTAGTGCCCTTTGAGATAATTAGTCCTCCCTGGCCCGCCCCGCCCAATGTCCACGCCGCGGTGACCACCCGCAGCGGCGGGGTCAGCCTGCCGCCCTTCGACAGTCTCAACCTGGGCGACCATGTGGGTGATGATCCGGCGGCGGTGGCGGAGAATCGTCGTCGCCTTGTCGAGTCGCTGGCGTTGCCGTCTGAGCCGCGCTGGCTCAACCAGGTCCACGGCACTTGCGCCGTGGAGGTCGCCGAAATCAAAACGCCCTGCGAGGCGGATGCCTCGATCAGCCACCAACCTGGTGTCGTCTGTGCGGTATTGACCGCCGACTGTCTGCCTGTGTTGCTGTGCGATCGGCAAGGATCGGTGGTAGCGGCGGCCCACGCCGGATGGCGCGGGCTGGTAAATGGGGTGGTTGAGTCGACCGTGGCGAAGCTGGGCGCGGGGGACGAGCTGTTGGCCTTTCTCGGCCCGGCCATCGGCCCGAAGGTCTTTGAAGTCGGTGAGGAGGTGCGCCAGGCCTTTATTGACGAGAACCCGGCGGCAGCGGGTGCGTTCACGCCCTCACCGGCGGGTCGCTGGCTGGCCGATATCTACGCCCTGGCGCGGCAACGCTTGAGACGCGCCGGCGTCGACGCCATCTATGGCGGAGAGCACTGTACCTATACCGAGGCGGAGCGGTTCTACTCCTACCGGCGGGATGGGGTGACTGGGCGTATGGCCAGTCTTATCTGGTTGGGGTAGTTTCGAGGTTCAGGGTTCGGACTCCGGGCAGCTGCACTGGCTCCGGTAAAGAGCGATACCCATAGGATGCGCTGAGCTTGCGAAGCGCATCATGCAGGGGCCTAGAGATTATCGCCACAGAGAGCACGGAGACCGTCATGCCGGAGCTGCTCCGGCATCCATGCCAGGGTTGTCTTCGCCGTGTATTTCGCGATGGATTCCGGGTCAAGCCCGGAATGACGGTTTGTTGTGGGAATGGGGCAAGCCCGTAGGTTGGGGTGTCTGAGAAGATACCCCAACCTACGGGCTTGAACTTCGAACTTTGTTTTACCGGACGTGATAAAGTTTTCCCGTGAGTCGGCGCAGTGCAGGGTTGCCTTTGCGTTCTTTGCGTTCTTTGCGCCTTAGCGGTGGATATTTTTGCAGGAGAAGAGATGAAACATTGGTATATGTTGACGGTGGTCGGCAAGGACCGCCCCGGTATCGTCGCCCATCTGAGTGCGGCGCTGTATGACGGCGGCTGTAATCTTGGCGAGGCGAGTATGATGCGCCTGGGCGGCAACTTCACCATCATGTTGATGGTGGAGTTCGACGGTAACAAGCCAGCCCTGACCCACATGGTGGAGCCGGTGGCCGAGTCGCTGGGGCTGCATCTGCATGTGGATCGCATCGACGCCCACCTGCATCAGCATCAGGAGCCGGATGTGCGCATCACCGTCTACGGCGCCGACCGGGCCGGTATCGTCGCCCACATGACCGGCGCGCTGGCCGAGTCGGGGCTGCATATCCTCGATATGGACACCTCGGTGGCCGGCACCGAGGCCAAGCCGATCTACATCATGCAGATCGAAGGCCACGCCGGCGAGGGGATCGAGGCGTTGCAGTCGGCGCTGGATGCGGTCGCCGAGAAAGGGGTCGAGGCCAAGCTCGAGTCCATCGACACGATGATCGGTTAGGGAGCGGGCATGGCTGTACTGGAGATCCTGACCTATCCGGACGAGCGACTGAAACAGGAGTCGAAACCGGTAGAGACGTTTGATGACGAGCTGCGCGCCTTTGTCGCCGATCTGGAGGAGACCATGCGCGCCGGTCCCGGCGGGGTGGGTATCGCCGCGCCGCAGGTGGGGCGCTTTGAGCGCATCGTGCTGGTGGACTGTTCGGTCACCCGCAAGCCGGTGCCGAACCACGGCTTTATGGTGCTGATCAATCCCGAGATCACCGAATGGGACGGGATGAAGGTGGGGCGCGAGGGGTGCATGTCGGTGCCCGACTACACCGGCAACGTGATCCGCGCCGAACGCATCAAGTTCACCGCCTTCGACGCCGAGGGCGAGCAGCACGAATATGAGTGCGAGGGGTTCGAGGCGCGGGCGGTGCAGCACGAGTGCGACCACCTCGACGGTATGCTGTTTCTCGACCGCCTGGTGAGCCGCCGCAACGACCTGTTCCGGCGCAAGGTCTACCAGAAGAAGTAGATGGTGATGGCCGATCTCGCAGCGCTGTGGCCCTGGTGGCTGGGCGGGTTGCTCCTGCTGCTGCTCGCTCTGCTTTGGCATCTCGCCGGTCGCGCCTGCGAGATCGAGTGGGGGCGCGGCTGGATGAATCGGGTCGACGGCCTCAACCGCCTCTTCTGCCGCCACTACCACCGGCTGCACGCCGATCACATCGAGCTGCCGGAACAGGGGCCGGCGATCGTGGTGGCCAACCACATCTCCGGCCTCGATCCGCTGCTGATGTTCGCCGCCAGCCGCCGCAAGCTGCGTTTTCTCATCGCCACCGAGCAGTATCGGCGCTTCGGTCTGCAGTGGCTGTTCCGCGCCGTGGGCTGCATCCCGGTGGACCGCAGCGGACGCCCCGAGCGGGCCTTTCGCGATGCGCTGCGCGCGCTGCGCGACGGTGAGGTGGTGGCGCTCTTCCCCCACGGCAAGATCCACCTCGACAGCGAGCCGCCGCGTCACCTCAAGGGCGGCGCGGTGCGCCTGGCGCAGCTGGCCGACTGCCCCATCTACCCGGTGCGTATCGAGGGGGCAAAGGCGCAGGGGCGGATCTTTCTTCCGGTGCTGTTGCGTGCCCACGCCCACCTCTACAACCGCCCGGTGCTGCACTGCGCTGAGGGGCCGCCCCGGGAGTGCCTGCAACGGCTCGAGCCGCTGCTGGCGCCGGATGGGGGGGAGTGGTCAACGTAGGATGCGCTGAGCCGTGCGAAGCGCATCGGCACCAACCAGTTTTCCCTTACCGTTGCCCCTGCTAGACTGACATCACTGATCTTTCACTACCCGTGGGTGGCCCGATGCGCCATTTTGTTGTGTTACTGCTGTGCATGGTGATGCTTTCGGCTTGCAGCAGTCGGGATGATGAGCTGGTGCTCAGTACCAATAACTGGATGGGTTATCTGCCGCTCTATCTGGCGCGGGACGCCGGTTATTACGACGATATCCCGCTGCATCTGGTTCAGCTCCCCTCCAATACCGAAACCATGCGTTCGTTTCGTAACGGTATGGTGACCGCCGCTGGTCTGACTCTGGATGAGGCGCTGCTGTTGGCCGAGTCGGGGGTGGAGGTCTGTATCCCGCTGATCATGGACTACTCCGACGGCGCCGATGCCATCATCGCCCGGGCGGGGGTCACCGATATGGCGCAGCTGGAGGGGCTGCGGGTCGGGGTGGAGAACACCGCCGTGGGGGCGCACATGCTCACCCGCGGACTGGAGATGGCGGGGCTGGGTATCAGCGATATCACCGTGGTACCGCTGGAGGTGCATGAGCACCTGTCGGCCTTCGAGCGGGAGCGGGTGGATGCTGTGGTCACCTTCGACCCGGTGCGCAGCCAGCTGCTGGGGCGCGGGGCCAATCAGGTTTTCAGCAGTGCCGAGATCCCGGGGGAGATCACCGATGTGCTGGTGGTAAACCGGAGCTATCTGAAGCGCTATCCCGACCACATCTCCACCCTCATCGAGGGGTGGTTCCGCCTGGTCGAGCGGCTTGGGGCGAGCCCCGAGGGGGCGCTGCAGCGCCGGTTTGCCGATTACAGCGGGCTGGACCCGGCCAGCGTCGAAAGGGTGCTGGGTGAGATGGAGTTTCCCGGCCTGGAGGCCAACCGCACTATTTTGCAGGATGAAGGGGCGCCCTTCCGCCGCATGGCCCAGCGTATGAATGCGACCATGCTGGAGCAGAAGGTGATCGGCTCGCGCATCGATGTGGAGCGGCTGCTCTGTCCCACCGATCGGCTGACGGTGTACCACTGATGCCTCTGTCGATGTTTCTGCCACTGCGTATTGCAGTGCCGCTGTTTGTCGCCCTGGTCTTCTCGGCGTTGGCTATCGCCCACGGTCTCTTCTCCTACCAGCTGCTCTCTGCCGACCTGCAGCGGGATGTGACCCGACACCTGCGCACCGTGCTGGGGATGATGCAGAGCAGTGCCAATGCGAGCTATCGCCAGGGGGATCTGCAGCGCATCGAGGCGGATCTGGCTCAGGTCTCCCTGAGCCGTTTCGTGCAGCGGGTGGTGCTGGTGGACGAGACGGGGGCGGTGCTGCTCGGTGGCGGTATGCAGGGTATCGGCAAGCCGGTGGGCGGGCGTTACCAGCCGGCGGTGGCTGCGGAGGTGGTGGCCGGCGGGCTGAGCCGTATCCAGGCGTGTGATGGTGGCAGCTGGCTCTGCGGCTACTTCCGGGTCAACCGTTACGAGACCGGACCGGGGACGCTGCGCGGGGAGTACGGGCTGCTCTACCTGGAGTATGACCTGGGCAAGCACCGTGGCGTCGAGTTGGACCATCTGCTCTTCTTCATGGCCAGTCTGGTGCTGGCGATCCTGCTGGCGGCGCTGCTGCTGTGGTACTTCCTGCACCATGTGGTGACCCGCCGGGTGGATGATCTGCAGTATGCCGCGCAGATGATCGCCGATGGGGACTTCTCCGTGCGCAGCCGGGTCAACGGTCGCGACGAGCTGGCCCGGCTGGCCGAGGAGATCAACCGCATGGCCGGCTACATCCAGCAGCGCCAGGCGCAGCTGGAGGAGAGCGAGCGCCGCTACCGCCTGCTGTTCAATAACGCCGCCGATGCCATGTATGTCAGCCAGCTCAATGCGGACGGCAGCCCGGGCCGTTTTGTCGAGGTTAACGACTACGCCTGCCAGATGCTCGGTTACAGCCGTGAGGCGCTGCTGGAGATGACCCTGACGCAGGTGTTTGAGCCACAGCACGCCGGTAATATCTTCGCATGGCTGCAACAGCTTGAGCGGGATGGGCATGCGGTGTTCGATAGCGTTCATCGCCGCAGCGACGGCGCAACGGTGCCGGTGGAGGTGAGTGCCCACCGCTTCGCGCACGACGGCCATACCCTGGTTCTCCTTATTGCACGCAGCCTGACCAGCCGCCAGCAGCTGGAGCAGGAGCTGCACCGCTTCCGGCTGGCCCTGGATATGAGCGACGATCAGGTGCTGATGTTCGAGGATGGCTCCTACCGCTTCATCTATGCCAACCACGGCGCCGAGAGTGCGCTCGGTTATGACCGGGTGCAACTGGAGTCGCTCACCCCTCTGGATATCGCCCACCGGCTGGAGCGCGACTGGTTCGAGGCCCAGCTCGATGCCCTGCGGCGGGGAGAGCGGGCGCTGCTGCGCATCGAGACCGAGTTCCGCACCGGTGACGGCGCTCCTCTCCCGGTGGAGCTGTCGTTGCAGTATGTCAGCTTCTCCGGTGGTGCGGAGCGCTTTGTTCTCATCGCCCGTGATATCACCGAGCAGAAGCGCGCCCGCCAGGCGCTGGCCAGCGCCAACCGCGCCCTGCGCACCCTTAGCAGCGGTAACATGGTGTTGGTCCGCTCCGAGAGCGAGGAGCAGCTGCTGGCGGGGATCTGCCGTGCCGTGGTGCAGGAGGGGGGCTATATGCTCAGCTGGATCGGCTACGCCGAGGAGCGCGACGGTGAGCGCCTGGTAGTGCCCCGCGCCAGTGATGGCGTGGCGCTGGACTACTTGCAGCATATCCAGGTCAAGTGGGACGAGAGTGACCTGGGGCAGGGGCCGGTGGGGCAGGCGATCCGGCTGGGCGAGCCGCACATCACCGCCGATGTGCAGACCGACCCGGATTTCGCCCCCTGGCGCGAACAGGCGATCCGCCGCGACTACCACTCGGTGATCGCCCTGCCGCTGCGCGACGGTGCGACGGTTATCGGCGCACTGGCCATCTACGCCGGGGAGGCGGACGCCTTCACCGGCGAGGAGCAGAAGCTGCTCGAGGAGCTGGCCGCCGACATCTCCTTCGGTATCCGCTCTCTGCGGACCCGCGGTGAGAATGTCGTTTTGCAGCAGGGGCAGCACCAGGCCGAGGAGCGGCTGCGGGAGAATCTGGTGGAGACCATCATGGCGATGGCGGCGGCGCTGGAGAAGCGCGACCCCTACACCGCCGGGCACCAGCAGCGGGTGGCCAAGCTGGCGGTGGCCATCGGTGAGCAGCTGGGGCTGTCTGCGGATCAGGTGGAGGGGATACGCTTCGGTGCGCTGATCCACGATATCGGTAAGATCTACATCCCCTCCGAGATCCTCAACCGCCCCGGTCGGCTCAGCGATAACGAGTTTAATCTCATCAAGTCCCACCCCAGTGTGGGCTACGACATCATCAAGGATGTCAACTTCCCCTGGCCGGTGGCGAAGATGGTGCGCCAGCACCACGAACGGCTCGACGGCAGCGGCTATCCCGATGGTCTCAAGGGGGATGCGATCCTGCTGGAGGCGAAGATCCTCGCCGTGGCCGATGTGGTCGAGGCGATCACCTCCCACCGCCCCTACCGCCCGGGGCTGGGTATGGAGAAGGCGCTTGCCGAGATCGAAAAATATCAAGGACAGTGGTACGACCCCGAGGTCGTCGCGGCCTGTACCGCTGTGGTAGGGTCAGGAGAGTGGGCCTGGGAGTGAGAGCCGCCCCCGGCAAATTCATGGCTACCGCTGCAGGAGGCACGGTTTGACCTTCGAACTGAGCGATATTCTGGCACTGATGGGCTGGCTGGCCGGCATCGTGATGCTGCTGCTGTTCGTGCTCTTTGTGCAGGATCTGCTGCAGACCGAACACACCGTGCGGCGCAACTTTCCCGTCATCGGTCGGTTGCGCTATTTTCTTGAGCGCCAGGGGGAGTTCTTCCGCCAATACTTCTTCGCCCAGGACCGTGAAGAGCAGCCCTTCAATCGCGCCACCCGCTCCTGGGTCTACCGCACCGCCAAGGGGTTGGGCGGCATGCTCGGTTTCGGCTCCACCAGCGACCTGCGTGAGCCGGGCAGCGTGCTCTTCGTCAACTCCCCCTACCCGCTGTTGGAGGAGGAGTGTGAACCGGCCCCGCCGCTGGTGATCGGACCGCAGTGCAGACACCCGTTCGAGGCCACCTCCATCTTCAATATCTCCGGTATGAGTTACGGCGCCCTCTCCGCCCCGGCGGTGCGGGCCCTCTCCCACGGCGCCGCCGCGGCCAACGTCTGGCTCAACACCGGCGAGGGCGGGCTCTCCCCCTACCACCTGGAGGGCAACTGCGATCTTATCTTCCAGATCGGCACCGCCAAGTATGGGGTGCGCGATGCCGAGGGAAGGCTGGACGATGAGCGGCTGTTGCAGCTGGCCAGGCAGGTGCGCGCCTTCGAGATCAAGATCTCCCAGGGCGCCAAACCGGGGCGGGGCGGCGTGTTGCCCGGTGATAAGGTGACCGAGGAGATCGCCCACATCCGCGGTATCGAAGCGGGCGTCATCGCTAGCAGCCCCAACCGCCACCGTGAGATCTGCGACCCGGATGACCTGTTGGATATGGTCGAGCACATCCGCTCGCTGACCGGTCTGCCGGTGGGGGTCAAGACCGCCATCGGCTCCGACCGCTATCCGCGCATGCTCTGTGAGGCGATCCTGCGTCGCGGTAGCGCTGCGGCGCCCGACTTTATCACCGTCGATGGTGGCGAGGGGGGCAGCGGCGCCGCCCCGCAGGTGCTGGCCGACCATGTGGCCCTGCCCATCGCCGAGGCGCTGCCGCTGGTGGTGGATACCCTCTACCAGTACGGCCTGCGTGAGCGGATACGGGTGATCGCCTCGGGCAAACTGGTCACCTCCGCCATGGTCGCCTGGGCGCTCTGCGTCGGTGCCGACTTCGTCAACAGTGCCCGCGGTTTTATGTTCGCCCTCGGCTGCATCCAGTCGTTGCAGTGCCACAACGACAGCTGCCCCACCGGCGTGACCTCCCACAACCCACGGCTGCAAAAGGGGCTGGTGGTCTCGGACAAGTCGCGCCGGGTGACCAACTACGCCGCCTGGGTCAACCACGAGCTGGATGTGCTGGCCCACGCCTGCGGCCTGAACAATGCCCGCGAGTTTAGCCGCGAGCATGCGCGCATCGTGCAGAGCGCCGGTCGCAGCCTGGGGCTCGATGAGCTCTACCCCTATCCGGAGCGGATGGCGTAGGATTTTCTTTTTGCCACAGAGCACACAGAGAGCACGGAGGGAAAACCGCAGCCAAAACTTAGGGTGTCGGTTCGCGTCATGCCGGACTTGATCCGGCATCCATGGTGAACCAAGGGAGGTGTCTGCCGGGATGGATTCCGGCCCAAGGCCGGAATGACGTCGCTATGATTACCATAGGATGTAGGTTGGGATGAGCCTGCGAATAGGTACATGGAAGGACGGTATTTGGTGAGAGGCACGTTCGGAGTACAGCTCTTGAGCTGTCAGTGTTGCCGGGGTTGCGGTTGTGTTGGGGTTCGTTCCTCACCCCAACCTAAGGTTTTTTCTACAGCGGTCATAGCGTTAAGGTTGCTGTTCCTCCCTCCGTGTTCTCTGTGTCCTCTGTGGTAAAGAAGTCTATAACCCTGCCTTTCATGCTTGATTTAATGCTTCCCGGCCATATTTCCTAGGTAACTGTTAAACGAAGGGTGCCGCTCAAGATTCGATAAAAGCGATGATGACAAGGCAAAAATGCGCTAAAAAGCGGAGTTTACAAGAGCGTAAATGAGCATTTTGAGCGTGTTTTTAACGTGGTCAGCGCGCTTTTAGCGGATTTTGAGTGGTACCCACAAGATTTTTGGAGGGTATACCCCAATGCGAATGGATAAATTGACCACCAAGTTTCAGATGGCGCTGGCCGATGCCCAGAGCCTGGCGGTGGGGCGTGATCACCAGTTCATCGAGCCGGTGCATCTGATGACCGCCCTGCTCGACCAGGAGGGCGGCTCGGTGCGCCAACTGCTCTCTCAGGCCGGGACCAACGTCAACGCGTTGCGCTCCCAGCTGGGCGATGCGCTGGATCACCTCCCCTCGGTGGAGGGGACCAGCGGTGATGTGCACGTCTCCAACGATACCGCCAAGCTGCTCAACGTCACCGACAAGCTGGCTCAGCAGCGCAAGGACGACTACATCTCCAGCGAGCTGTTCGTCCTCGCCGCGCTGGAGGATAAGGGGCAGCTGGGCGATATGCTGCGGAGCAACGGCGCCAGCAAGGAGGCGGTAGAGAAGGCGATCGAGGCGCTGCGCGGCGGCCAGAAGGTGGATGACCCCAATGCCGAGGAGCAGCGCCAGGCGCTGGAGAAGTACACCATCGACCTGACCGAGCGGGCCGAACAGGGCAAGCTCGATCCGGTGATCGGGCGCGATGATGAGATCCGCCGTGCCGTGCAGGTGCTGCAACGGCGCACCAAGAACAACCCGGTGCTGATCGGTGAGCCCGGCGTGGGCAAGACCGCCATCGTCGAGGGGCTGGCGCAGCGCATCGTCAACGGCGAGGTGCCCGAGGGGATCAAGGGCAAGCGCCTACTCTCGCTCGACATGGGGGCACTCATCGCCGGGGCGAAGTTCCGCGGCGAGTTCGAGGAGCGGCTCAAGGCGGTGCTCAATGATCTCTCCAAACAGGAGGGGCAGATCATCCTCTTCATCGATGAGATCCACACCATGGTCGGCGCCGGTAAGGCCGAGGGTTCAATGGATGCGGGCAATATGCTCAAGCCCGCCCTGGCCCGCGGTGAGCTCCACTGCATCGGCGCCACCACCCTGGATGAGTACCGCCAGTACATCGAGAAGGACGCCGCGCTGGAGCGCCGCTTCCAGAAGGTGATGGTGGATGAGCCGAGTGTGGAGGACACCATCGCCATCCTGCGCGGCTTGAAAGAGAAATACGAGGTGCACCACGGGGTGCAGATCACCGACCCGGCCATCGTCGCCGCGGCGACCCTCTCGCACCGCTACATCACCGATCGTCAGCTGCCCGACAAGGGTATCGATCTGGTCGATGAGGCCGCCTCGCGTATCCGCATGGAGATCGACTCCATGCCCGAGGATATGGATAAGCTCGACCGGCGCCTGATCCAGCTCAAGATCGAGCGCGAGGCGCTCAACAAGGAGACCGACGAGGCCTCCAAGAAGCGCCTGGATCACCTCGAAGAGGAGATCACCCGGCTGGAGAAGGAGTACGGCGAACTCGAGGAGGTGTGGAAGTCCGAGAAGGCCGCGCTGCAGGATAGCCAGCATATCAAGGAGGAGCTGGACCGTGCCCGCCAGGAGCTGGAGACGGCCCGCCGCGCCGGCGACCTGGGGCGGATGTCCGAGCTGCAGTACGGTCGTATCCCCGATCTGGAGAAGTCGCTGGAGATGGCCGAGGCGGCGGAGCTGCAGGAGACCCAACTGCTGCGCAACAAGGTCACCGATGAGGAGATCGCCGAGGTGGTCTCCAAGTGGACCGGCATTCCGGTCTCCAAGATGCTCGAGGGCGAGCGCGACAAACTGCTGCGTATGGAGACCGAGCTGCACAAGCGCGTGGTCGGCCAGGACGAGGCGATCAAGGCGGTCAGTGATGCCATCCGCCGCTCCCGAGCAGGGCTGGCTGATCCCAACCGCCCCAACGGCTCGTTCCTCTTCCTCGGTCCCACCGGTGTGGGCAAGACCGAGCTGTGCAAGGCGCTCGCCGGTTTCCTCTTCGACACCGAGGAGGCGATGGTGCGTATCGACATGTCCGAGTTCATGGAGAAGCACTCGGTGGCCCGTTTGATCGGCGCGCCGCCCGGCTATGTCGGTTACGAAGAGGGCGGTTACCTCACCGAGACGGTGCGCCGTAAGCCCTACTCGGTGATCCTGATGGACGAGGTGGAGAAGGCCCATCCGGATGTCTTCAACATCCTCCTGCAGGTGCTCGACGACGGGCGGCTCACCGACGGTCACGGTCGTACCGTCGATTTCCGTAATACGGTTATCGTCATGACATCGAATCTCGGTTCGCAGGCGATCCAGGAGCTGGCCGGCGACGAGAATTACGGCCAGATAAAGGAGACGGTGATGCAGGTGGTCGGCCAGCACTTCCGCCCCGAGTTCATCAACCGGGTCGACGAGGTGGTGGTGTTCCATCCGCTGATGAAAGAGCAGATCCGCGCCATCGCCGACATCCAGATCGACTACCTGCGCAAGCGCCTGGCCGAGCGCGAGATGGCGCTGGAGCTGACCGAGGCGGCGCTGGACAAGCTGGGCGAGGCCGGTTTCGACCCGGTCTACGGTGCCCGTCCGCTCAAGCGGGCGATCCAGCAGCGCATCGAAAACCCGCTGGCCCAGTCGATCCTCTCCGGCGAGTTCCTGCCCGGGGATACCGTGCAGGTGGATGTGGTTGAGGGCGAGATGACCTTCGGCAAAGGGGCGGGGGTTTAACCCCCGCGTCTGTTGATGAGCCTGCTGCAGACACAGGTCGCCGACTGCCCCTACTGCGGCGAGCCTATCGAGCTGGTGCTCGACCCGAGCATCGCCGAACAGGAGTATGTGGAGGACTGTTTCGTCTGCTGCCGGCCCATCGTCGTGCGCGTCACCACCGACGAGAAGGGCGAGATGCTGCTTTCACTCCAGCGCGAGGACGAGGCGTAGGTTTTGCCACAGAGCTCACAGAGGCCACAGAGTTAGGGCAGCGATCTTGGCGGGCACAGCCCGCCCTATAGGGCGCACCATGGGCGCCGGTTGTGCAGCGTTTTAGTTGGGGTTCGTTCCTCACCCTAACCTACGACGCTTTTGGCCACCTCAAGAGGTGGACTCCAAACCTGGGCACTTTCGGAGTACAGCTCTTGAGCTGTCTGTGCGTAGTCCGAACGGGAGCCACATCGAGATGTGGACTCCAAGTCCGGGTAGATACCTAACTCTTCTCCAGCCCCATCTGTAGGCGGTCCTCTTCGGGGGTGTCGGCGTAGTAGACGTAACGATTCTTGCCGCGGCGCTTGGCGCTGTACATGGCGGTGTCGGCCATGTTGATGAGTGAGGTTTCGTCTTCGGCATCGTACGGATAGGCGGCGATGCCCATGGAGGCGGAGACGTGTACCCTCTCGCCCTTGACCTCGTAGGGGCGGGAGAGGGCGTCGATCAGCTTGTGTGCCACCAGGTCGATATCTCCGCAGTCGCCGAATTGGGGGACGATCACGGTGAATTCGTCGCCGCCCAGGCGGGCGACCAGGTCGGTCTCGCGCACCGCTCCGGTCAGCCGTCTTGCCGAGAGCTCTAGCAGTTCATCCCCCGCATCGTGGCCCAGGGTGTCGTTGACCTGCTTAAAACCGTCCAGGTCGATGAACAGTAGCGCCAGCTTGTGGTGGTAGCGTATCGACTCGGCCATCTTGCGCTTGAGCTGGTGGAGGAAGTGGCTGCGGTTGGGCAGGCCGGTCAGGCTGTCGAAGTTGGCCTGCTGCCAGACCTCCTCCTCGCGGGCCTTGCGCTGGGTGATGTCCTCTTTGAAGGCGACGAAGTTGATCACCTTGCCGGTTTCGTCGGTGATGGGGGCGATGGCGGTGTCATCCCAGAACAGCTCGCCGCTTTTGCGCCGGTTGAGCAGTTCGCCGTGCCAGGGGCGGCCCTGCTCCAGGTGTTGCCACATGCGCCGATAGGTCTCCGGCGGGGT
>JBNJGC010000048.1:13283-16173 GCA_051747405.1 Pseudomonadota bacterium | reverse complement strand
ACGCTCATGCTCTTGATATTCATCGGCGAAGCGCTGCGCGAGGCCTTCGATACCCGAAAAGGGTAAAAGCTTGAAACGCAGAGTACGCGGAGGACGCAGAGGGGTTTAATGAAATTACACAGGGAGGTGTTATGGGGTTGAATGAGATTACCGGGGAAGTGGTGGATGCTGCGATGAAGGTGCACAGTAAACTTGGCCCCGGTCTGCTTGAAAGTGCGTATGAGGCGTGTCTTGGCTACGAGCTTGGCAAACGCGGTATTTCGGTGAAAGCACAAGTGTCATTGCCGGTGCAGTATGAAGAGAGGCTTATTGATGTGGGGTACCGCATTGACTTGTTAGTGGAGGACAGGGTCATAGTCGAGCTAAAGGCGGTGGAAAAATTGCTCCCCATTCACAAGGCACAGCTACTGTCATATCTCAGGCTGAGTAACAGAACGGTAGGATTGCTGCTTAATTTTAATGAGGTTCATATGAGAAACGGAGTTAAGCGCATAGTGAATAACTATGGTGGTCATGCAATTTAATCCCCTCTGCGTACTCCGCGTCCTCTGCGTTGAGAATAATTTATGTCTGATTTATTGAAGATCGACAATCTGTCCGTGGCCTTTGGTCACCCCGGTTCACGCGAGACGGTGGTGGACGGGGTGAGTTTTGGCGTAGCCCCCGGTGAGAAACTGGCGTTGGTGGGGGAGTCGGGTTCGGGAAAGTCGGTCGACGCCTGGTGGCTGTCGATGACCACCTTCGGCGTACTGGTGGGCACGCTCATGCTCTTGGTTTTCATCGGCGAAGCCCTGCGCGAGGCCTTCGACACCCGAAAAGGGTAAAAGCTTGAAACGCAGAGTACGCGGAGGACGCAGAGGGGTTTAATGAAATTACACAGGGAGGTGTTATGGGGTTGAATGAGATTACCGGGGAAGTGGTGGATGCTGCGATGAAGGTGCACAGTAAACTTGGCCCCGGTCTGCTTGAAAGTGCGTATGAGGCGTGTCTTGGCTACGAGCTTGGCAAACGCGGTATTTCGGTGAAAGCACAAGTGTCATTGCCGGTGCAGTATGAAGAGAGGCTTATTGATGTGGGGTACCGCATTGACTTGTTAGTGGAGGACAGGGTCATAGTCGAGCTAAAGGCGGTGGAAAAATTGCTCCCCATTCACAAGGCACAGCTACTGTCATATCTCAGGCTGAGTAACAGAACGGTAGGATTGCTGCTTAATTTTAATGAGGTTCATATGAGAAACGGAGTTAAGCGCATAGTGAATAACTATGGTGGTCATGCAATTTAATCCCCTCTGCGTACTCCGCGTCCTCTGCGTTGAGAATAATTTATGTCTGATTTATTGAAGATCGACAATCTGTCTGTGGCCTTTGGTCACCCCGGTTTACGCGAGACGGTGGTGGACGGGGTGAGTTTTGGCGTAGCCCCCGGCGAGAAGTTGGCGTTGGTGGGGGAGTCGGGTTCGGGCAAGTCGGTCACGGCGCTCTCGATACTACAACTTCATGATCGCAGCCAGAGCGAGTATGGCGGTGGTGCGATCCACTTCAACGGCGAGGAGTTGCTGCGCAAGTCCGAGGCGCAGATGCGCCGGGTACGCGGGCGGGAGATCGCGATGATCTTTCAGGAGCCGATGACGGCGCTCAATCCGGTCTATCCGATTGGTCGGCAGTTGATGGAGCCGCTGTTGCTGCACGAAGGGCTGGATCCGAAGGCGGCGCGCCAGCGGATGATCGAATTGCTGGGGCGGGTCGGTATCCCCGAGCCGGAGAAGCGCTTCGATGCCTTCCCGCACATGCTCTCCGGTGGCCAGCGCCAGCGGGTGATGATCGCCATGGCGCTCGCCTGCCGGCCCAAGTTGCTGATTGCCGACGAGCCGACTACTGCGCTGGATGTGACCATCCAGAAGCAGATCCTGGAGCTGCTTGATGCGTTGCAGGCGGAGTTCGACATGGCGGTGCTACTCATTTCCCATGACCTTAATATGGTGCAGCACTTTGCCGATCGTGTGGCGGTGATGGAGAAGGGCCGGTTGGTGGAGCAGGGCGAGGTTGAGACGGTGTTCACCGCGCCGCAACACCCCTATACCAAAAAGCTGCTGGCCAGCGAGCCGGAGCCGCTGGTGGCGGAAGATGATATTGCCGCCCTGGCCAAACAGCCCGCGGTGATGCGGGGTGATGACATTCGTTGCTATTTCCCCATCAAGTCCGGTTTCTTCCGTCGTAAGGTGGGGGAGGTCCGGGCAGTGGACCGGGTCGATATCGTGCTCCATCCGGGCGAGACGGTGGGCATCGTCGGCGAGTCGGGGTCGGGCAAGACCACCCTCGGCATGTGCCTGCTCAGACTGCAGGAGAGCGAGGGGGCGATCCACTTCGACGGCGGTCGTATCGACGGGCTCAGACCGCGCCAGTTGCGTCCGCTGCGGCGCAATTTTCAGATCGTCTTTCAGGACCCCTTCTCCTCGCTCTCGCCGCGTATGAGTATCGAGCAGATCATCGGCGAGGGGCTGAAACTGCACTATCCTGAACTGGACAGCGAGCAGCGCCGAGAGCGTATCGAGGCGGTGATGGCGGAGGTGGGGCTGGAGCCTGCCATGCTCTCGCGCTATCCGCACGAATTCTCCGGCGGCCAGCGGCAGCGCATCGCCATCGCCCGTGCCGTGGTACTGGAGCCCAAGCTCATTCTGCTGGATGAGCCGACCAGCGCGCTGGATATCTCGGTGCAGAAGCAGGTGCTGGAGCTGCTGCGCGATCTGCAAACGCGCCACGGCATGAGTTACCTCTTTATCTCCCACGACCTGAAGGTGGTGCGCGCCATCGCCCATCGGGTGCTGGTGATGAAGGATGGGCAGGTGGTGGAGAGCGGCGAGACCGAGACGATCTTCGACAATCCGCAACAC
>JBNJGC010000048.1:0-13183 GCA_051747405.1 Pseudomonadota bacterium | reverse complement strand
CCTGGGGACGCTGAGCGAGAGCCGGCTGAGACAGCTGCTCTGATGTCGGTCGACTACAGCGTCATCGTCCCCGCCTACAATGAGCAGCAGTGGCTGCCCGATACGCTGGAGGTGCTGCACCGGGCGATGGCGGAGCAGTCCCTGCGCGGGGAGTTGATCGTGGTGGACAACAACTCCAGTGACCGTACTGCAGAACTTGCCCGGGAGGCCGGCGCCACGGTGGTGTTCGAACCGATCAATCAGATCTCCCGCGCCCGCAACGCCGGGGCGCACGTGGCACGGGGGCGCTACCTGATTTTCTCCGATGCCGATACCCATATCTCGGCGTCCCTGCTCGCTGCGGCGCTGGCAAACCTTGAGGCGGGGAGCTGTATCGGCGGAGGTGCCCGCGTCGCCTTCGACCACCTGCCGAGCCGTGCCTCCCGTTACGGCCTCACCGCCTGGAACAGGCTGTCGGCCACGCTACGCTTGGCGGCGGGTTGCTTTGTCTACTGCCGTCGCGAGGCCTTTGAGGCGGTCGGTGGGTTCAGCCAGGCGGTCTACGCTAGTGAGGAGATCTGGCTTTCGCGTGCGCTGCGCCGACGTGCGCGGCAGGAAGGGTCCGAATTCTGTATCATTCAGTCCTATTCGGCCCTCTCATCGGGGCGCAAGCTGGAGTGGTTCGGTCCCTGGCAGCAGGCGGGGTTGTTGCTGATGGTGCTGCTGTTTCCCTTCTTCGTCCGCTTCAAGCAGCTGTGCGGTTTCTGGTACCGGAGGCCGAATGACTAAACCCCTGCGTCTTGCCAGAGGCGCGACACGGACCACGACAGCGCAAATGTCATGGCGGGCACCCCCGTGCAGCGCCCACGCAAGAACACACAACCGGAATGATAAGGACAAGCGATGAGCAAACCCCTGGTGATCTATCATGCCAATTGCCTCGACGGCTTTGGTGCCGCACTGGCCGCCCAGATACACTTCTCCGCCCACGGTATTGAGGCGGATTACTTTGCCGCCAAGCACGGCAACGAGCCGCCTGAGTGTGGCGGACGTGAGGTCTACATCGTCGACTTCTCCTATAAGCGTCCCGTGCTGAAAGCGATCTGCGGGGTGGCCAAGAGCGTGACCATCCTCGACCACCACATCAGCGCCCAGGAGGATCTCGACGGCCTGGCCGACGAGCACGATAACCTGACCGTCACCTTCGACATGGACAAATCGGGCGCGGTGTTGACCTGGGAGCACTTTCATCAGACCCCAGCGCCGCTGTTGCTGCGCCATATCCAGGACCGCGACCTGTGGCGGTTCGAGCTGGACGACACCGATGCGATCAACACTGCGCTGATGAGCTATCCCATGGATTTCGCATTCTGGCGGGGCTTTGTCGATGAGCCCGAGCGTATGGCGGAGCTGCGGCGGGAGGGGGAGACCATCAACCGTTTCCGCCGTCAGTTGATCGAGCAGTACAAAAAGCGCGCCGTGATCAGCACAATCGCCGGCTATAAGGTTCCCGTGGTCAATGCCCCGCATGCGATCATCAGCGAGCTGCTGGGTGAGTTGGCACAGGAGCACCCCTTTGCCGTGGGCTATCAGGACCACGGGGCCAAGCGCAGCTGGTCGCTACGCTCGCGCAAGGACGGTGGTGAGGATGTGGCCAAGATCGCCGAGAAGTTCGGCGGCGGCGGCCATCGCAACGCTGCCGGTTTCGGCACTGAACTACCGGAAGGGTTGATCACCCTTGAGGCGGACTGAGCGCTTTCTCTGCGATAAGCCCTACTGGAACGGCAGTCACATCAGGCGCATGCGCAGCCGGCTGCAGCGTTTTGCCAGCGGGCAGTGGAGCGCTGATTCGAGCGCCAATGAAGTTACCAATGGGGAGTAATCGATGGCCTGGTTGATTCTTTTTATTGCCGGTCTGTTCGAGGTTGGCTGGGCGATCGGGCTGAAGTATACCGAGGGCTTTACCCGCCTGTGGCCGACCGTGGGAACGGTTGTGGCGATGGTGCTCGGGTTGTGGCTGCTGGGGCTGGCGATGCGCTCCTTGCCGGTGGGAACCGCCTACAGTGTCTGGGTGGGGGTCGGTACGGTGGGGACGGTGATTCTCGGCATCGTCCTGTTTGGCGAGTCGGCCAGTATTGGGCGTCTGGTCAGTGTCGCGCTGATTGTGGCGGGGCTTGTCGGTTTGCGCCTCACTTCATGATGGGATGGGGTTGATATCGGCCTGGAGCGGTTGTTCTTGCTCCACCCCTTGACTGCTCTGACTGTGACAAACGCTGTGTTTGCCGCACCTCTCCTCACAGATGTTGTAGCCGCTTTTCGCACGCTTTGCTGCGTACATCGACTTGTCGGCACAGCGCATCAAGTAGTCGGCATCCTCTGCGGTCTGCGGGTAGATGGCGATACCGATACTGGCGCCCACGCTGACCTCTTTACCGTCAATGGTGAAGGGGGTGGTGCATCCGCGGAGCAGCTTTTGCGAAACCTCGATGGCATCCTCACGCCGCTCGATGGTGGGTAGGAGGATGGCAAACTCATCACCGCCCAGGCGGGCAACGGTGTCCGATTCGCGCAGGCAGCCGCTGAGCCGCTGGCCGACCTGCTGGATCAGCGTATCGCCGGCGTGGTGGCCCATGGTGTCGTTGATCTGTTTGAATTTGTCCAGATCCAGCATCAATAGGCAGAAGCCCTGTCCGGTACGCTTGCCCAGGCGCTCAAGCTGCTCCAGGCGGCTGTAGAGGGTCTCACGATTGGGCAGGCCGGTCAGGGCGTCGGTGTGCGCCTTTTCGTGCAGCTCCCGTTGCGCCTCGAGCAGCTTTCTTGCCATGGCGTTGAACTCGTTGGAGAGTTCATCCAGCTCCCTACAGCCGGACAGCTCGATGCCCTTTCCCAGCGCCTCCTGATTGCGCTGGACGCGTGCCATGTGCCGGTTCAGTCGCATTAGCGGGTAGACGATCCGCTTCTGGAAGATGCCCCGTGTGAAGAAGATAAACAGTGCCGTGACGAGAAGGGCAAGGAGAACGATCTGCAGCATCAGTGCCGAAAGTCGCTCGGTGGTTTTGGCGATATCGCTGGCGACCTCCATATTGAGAAGCGCCTCGCCGTTGTTCAGTGTGATGGTGTGGTTTGCGATCAGGGTTTGGTCCGGGCTGGGTGTGGCCGGCCACGCTTCGCTGCTGAACAGCCGCTCCCCTGACGGCATGGAGATGCGGTAGGGCATGCCCGGCAGGCTCTGGAGCTGCGCCAGGGTGTTGACGGGGTCGGCGATGATGGCGGCGTAGCCGGCGACGGTGAGGCCGCCGATGGGTACGATGGCGCTGTGGTAGGGGGTGCCTTGATCGCGGCAGAGGCGGGTGAGCGGTTTGTTTCGCTCCGTGCCGGTACGCGTCCGCGCCTGGGCAATCAGTGCCGGGCAGAGCACGGGGGCCTCGCTCGCTGCGGTGTCGCGGTGGGTGCGGGTGAGCAGGTTGAAGTCGCTGTCGTAAAGGGCGATCTGTTTCAGCGCCACCAGTCCGGTGGTGCTGAAGTATTGGTGGAATTGATCGCTGATCAGTCTGTTCAGTGAGGCGCTATCTTTGGCGCGGAAGGCGGCGCGAAAGCGCCGCTCCGCCTGCATGGTCATACCGAGGTCGATGAGGTAGCTCGCGTGGGTCGCCAGCTGCTCTTCAGCAACGTGAGCGGTAAGTCGGGTGACGGCGTTGCGCTGTTCGCTCAGTACGATCCCCTGGTAGCGGGTGACGGTGAACCAGACCAGCAGCAGGGCAAACAGACCCATCAAAATTAGAATGTAGTTGATGATGTTGCGTAACGAGCGTTTGTGCAGAGCCATCCGTGTGTCTACTCCTGATGAAGGTAGGGGAAGCGTTTCCGCTTCCACTCTTCAAAGCCGCCGCGGAACCAGTAGAGGTTGCTGTAGCCGCAGTCGACGGCGACCTTGATCGCCTTGGCGCTACGTCCGCACTTGACGCCGTTGCAGTAGAAGGCGGCGGGTGTATCCAGCGAGGGGATATGGGCTTTGAGGCTCTCGCAGGTGGTCTCGGTGTCGGGCAGGGAGAGCGAGCCATCGATATAGCCGTGTTTGCGGTTGGCGCTGATGCGGGAGTCGATGAGGATCAGATCGGGCTGTTCGCCGGCCAGGGTGATCAACTCCTCGGCGCTGATGCGGGTGGCGCCGTCGATCTGCGCCGGACTGCCGGCACCGGCCTGGGCGCTGAAAAGCACAAAAAGCAGCAGGAGGGGCGTTTTTATCGGTATGGGTGCGATGCAGGTCATGGGGCTCCGTCGCGTCATCGTCGCTGTTCCGGCCGGGTGTGCCGGCTCTTGTGGTTATGAGCGGGGCTGGGACTGAAGGTATCGCGACAGTGGTGGCCGATACGCAGTGGGAACCGCATAAAGCCTGTGGGGCGGGATAAAGAGGGTGTTTCTATCCGGCAACCCCGCTGTCGTAGTGCCATGCACCTTAGACCGGTGGCTTTGCGTCTCCCACTTTTCAGTGGGGTAGCCCTTGTCAACTCGTTAAAAAAAGCCTAGTTGAGGCGAGGGGTGATGTCAAAAAATTGTGATGGAGTTCACAATATCTGAGTGTAACGGTAGCCTATTTGCCCTGCCGGATCGGGTTTAGATGCGCCCGCTCTGGGTTTTGACATCGACATAGAGGGTGATGTGCTGACCGGGTTGAAGGTATTTGACCCCGTGGAGGCGGTTCCAGCGTCTGACGCTCTCGACGTCGACACGGAAGCGTTGTGAGATCCGGGCCAGGGAGTCGCCGTGGCGAACCGTGTAACCGATGCGACGGGTGGTGTTCTGTTCGAACGGGTGGACGAAACTGGCGGGATTGATGGTGGAGAGCTGGCGCTTCTCCTGGGTCCAGATCACCAGTTTGCGTCCCGGCTTGAGCGGGTCGCGGGGGGCCATGCCGTTCCACTTGGCCAGCTCCCTGACTCCGACCCCGTACTGGCGGGCGATCTCCCAAAGGGTGTCACCCTTGCGCACCAGATGCTCCAGCTTGTGGCCGTTTCGCTGGCGGCTTTGCACCGATTTGAGCCGCTGGCCGGCACTGAGGCTATAGCGCTCCAGGCTCTTGCGGGCGACGGGGATGATCAGGGTCTGGCCGGCACGGATGTTGTGACCACGGAGGTTGTTGACCGATTTGATTAGGGAGACGGTGGTGCCGTAGCGTCGGGCCAGGGTGCCCAGTACCTCGCCGCTGCCGATGCGGTGTCGTTTCCAGGCGATGCGCTCCCCCTTGGGATATTGCGCCAGATTGCGGCGGAGGGTGTCGGCGTGCTCCTGCGGCACCAGCAGCCGGTGTGGGCCGTCGGGATCGGTCGCCCAGCGGTTGAAGCCGGGGTTGTAGAGGTAGATCTCCTCGAGTGAGAGCCCCGCCAGCTCCGCGGCCAGGTCGAGATCGATCTGACTGCCCACATCGACCGTGGTGAGGAAAGGACGGTTGGGAATGTTTTTCAGCACCACCCCATGCAGCGGGGGGTTGTCGACGATGGTGCTCAGGGCCAGCAGTTTGGGCACATAGCCCTCGGTCTCGCGCGGCAGATCCAGCGACCAGTAGTCGGTGGGTTTTCCCAGCCGCTTGTTGCGCCGAATGGCGCGGCGCACGGTCCCCTCGCCGGAGTTGTAGGCGGCCAGGGCGTGCAGCCAGTCGCCGTCGAAATAGCGGTGCAGGTACGCCAGATACTCCAGCGCGGCGCGAGTCGCCTCGGCCACATCGCGGCGCCCGTCGTACCACCAGGTCTGGCGCAGGCCGAAGCGCTTGCCGGTGCCGGGGACGAACTGCCACAGCCCGGCGGCGCGACCGTGGGAGTAGGCGAAGGGCATAAAGGCGCTCTCCACTACCGGCAGCAGGGCGATCTCCATGGGCATGTCGCGCTGCTCGAGCTCTTCGAGAATGAGGTGCATATAGGGCATGGCGCGATCGGCCACCCGGTCCAGGTAGCGGGGGTGGCGCTTGTACCAGTCCAGGTCGGGCTGGATGCGCGCATGGTTATGCCCCTGCAGGGCGAAGCCTTCGCGCATGCGATCCCAGATATCGTGGGTGGGGGCGCACTCATCGGCGGCAGGGGCCGGTGGGGCGGTGTGGGAGCGGTCCAAAAGTGCCAACAGTGAGGCGGGAACCTCCGGCGGCGCCTCCTGGGGCTGTGGCGACTGTTTCACCAACAGCGGCTGACAGCCGCCAAGCAGCAGGGCCAGAGCCAGCAGCGACAGCAGCGTAAGGGGGGAGCGGGGGCGTGTGGGCATCATGGCGCTATTATCCTGGAGCCACGGGGCGGCATCAAGCGGTGGTTTTACATTTTGTGACCCGCTGATCAGTCGAGGGTGTCTTTCCAGTGACGCACTGTGGCGAACACGTCGACGGGCCCCGGCAGGGGGTGACCGGCAAACCCTTCGGCGGCCTTGGCCAGTATCGGCTCATGGCTGCGTAGGAAGGGGTTGGTACGCTTCTCCTCGGCCATGGAGGAGGGGACGGTGTCGCGCCCCTCTGCACGCAGGGTACGCACCTGCGCCATGCGGGCCCGGGTGTCCGTGTTGTCCGGCTCGGCCACCAGGGCGAAGGTGAGGTTTGCCACGGTGTACTCATGGGCACAATAGACCTGGGTCTCATCCGGCAGGGCGCGCAGCTTCTCCAGCGAGTGGTACATCTGCTCGGGCGTCCCCTCGAAGATGCGACCGCAGCCTCCGGCGAAGAGCGTGTCGCCGCAGAACAGGGCCTGGTGGCCGAGATAGCAGATGTGGCCCCGGGTGTGGCCGGGGGTGTCGAGCACCTCGAAGCGCAGGCCGCTGTGCGCCAGCTCGACCCTGTCGCCCTGGGCAAGCGGGTGGGTCAGATGGGGAATACGCTCGTTGGCCGGACCGTAGACGGGGATGCCGTAGCGGGCTACCAGCGCATCCACCCCGCCGGTGTGATCGCCGTGGTGGTGGGTGATGAGGATCGCCTCGGGTGTGAGACCATCCCGCTCCAGCCGGGCGATGACCGGCTCTTCGTCGCCGGGGTCGACGATGGCCACATGGGGGCTCCCCTGGGCGCCGATAAGCCAGATATAATTGTCGTCGAAGGCGTGGACGGTGCGAACTTCCATCATGCGGCTAAACCTGTCAGGCTGTGGCGAATCGATTGCACCGGTTGCGGTGCCGGATGCCCCCCTTTATACACGATGAAGCGACTACTTCAAGCCTACCGCTGTGACGACCCGCTCGCTGCCCGACGCCAGTTGCGGCGTTGGTACCGCACACCACTGGGTGAGGCGGTGGCCAGAGAGGAGCGGGAGCTTCTCGGGCAGGTACTGCCCAACCTTTTCGGTTTTCACCTGTTGCAGGTCGGTGTGCCGCTGGACGGCGATCTCCTCGGCGCTTCACGCATCGGCCATCGCATGCTGATGGATGAACTGGGTTCGCTGTCGGGGCTGCCGGGGGCGGAGGGGGCCTTCTTCGGTTGCAGCGAGCAGTTGCCGGTGATGAGCGACAGCCTGGATGTCGTGCTGCTGCCCCACACCCTGGAGTATGCCGCACGGCCCCACCAGGTGCTGCGCGAAGCGGAGCGGGTGCTGATCCCCGAGGGGCACCTGATACTGCTCGGGTTCAACCCCTGGAGTCTGTTCGGTCTGCGACGTCTGTTCACCGGCTGGCGTGACCAGGCCCCCTGGAGTGGCCACTTCTACAGTACGTTGCGTATGGGTGACTGGCTCAGTCTGTTGGGCTTTGATACCGTACTGGTCCGCAACTACTTCTTCCGACCCCCGTGGCAGAGTACGCGCCTGATGCCGCCGCTGAACGGCCTTGAGCGGTTGGGAGAGCGCTTTTGGCCACTGCTGGGCGGGGGCTATATGCTGGTGGCGAAAAAACGGGTCGCCACCCTGACACCAATCAAACCGCGCTGGCGCTCACGCCGCCGCCTGCTTCCGGTGGGCGCGGCGGAGCCGACGGCGCGGCGGGAAAAAAGATGAGCGAAGACGATAATCGGGTGGAGCTATTCACCGACGGGGCCTGTCGCGGCAACCCGGGCCCCGGAGGTTGGGGGGCGCTGCTGCGCTTCAAGGGCAAGGAGAAGGAGCTCTACGGCGGCGAGCCCCAGACCACCAATAACCGCATGGAGCTGATGGCGGCTATCCGGGCGCTGGAGTCGCTGACGCGCCCCTGCAAGGTACGGCTGACCACCGACTCCCAATATGTGATGAAGGGGATAACCGAGTGGATGGCCGGCTGGAAAAGGCGCGGTTGGAAGACCGCGGCGAAAAAGCCGGTCAAAAATGTCGACCTGTGGCAGCGCCTGGACGCTGCCCTGGCCCCGCACCAGGTCGAGTGGCACTGGGTACGCGGACACACCGGCCACCCCGAAAATGAGCGGGCCGATCAGCTCGCCAACAAGGGCATCGATGAGCTGTAGCTGCTTCGGTGAGGGGGTGTTAGTCCGAGAGAGCGAGGCGCCCAGACCGGCCTTTTACTGCTTAAATCTCAACATGACGGAAAACGCGCATGCGCCAAATCGTACTGGATACCGAGACCACCGGCCTGGAGGCCGGCGACCACTACATCATTGAGATCGGCTGTGTCGAACTGGTCAACCGACGCCTGAGCGGCAACAACTACCACCAGTACATCCGCCCCGATCGTGAGGTGGATGCCGGTGCCGTCGAGGTACACGGGATCACCAACGCGTTTCTCGCCGACAAACCGCGCTTTGCCGAGGTGATGGAGGATTTCCTCAGCTACATGGATGGCGCCGACGAGCTGGTGATCCACAACGCCCCCTTCGATGTGGGCTTTATCAACCGCGAGCTGGGGCGCAATCGGGGACGCCTGCAGGATCTGCGTGAGGCGTTTGGCATCCTCGATACCCTGGTGATGGCGCGGCGGATGCACCCGGGGCAGAAGAACAGTCTGGATGCCCTGTGCAAGCGCTACGACATCAACAACGAACATCGCGAATTGCACGGCGCGCTGCTCGATGCGGAGATCCTCGCCGACGTCTACCTGGCGATGACCGGCGGCCAGACCTCCCTTTCGCTCGGCGGTGCCAACAGCGGTTCCGCCCAGCAGGGGGAGCCGATCCGCCGGCTTCCGGCGGACCGGCCACCGCTCAAGGTGGTACGCGCCACGGACGAAGAGCTGGCGGCGCACCGGCAGCAGCTTGAGACCATCGCCGGCAAAAGCGGCGACAACTGCCTCTGGTCGGATTGAACGTAGCTGCTCAAGCCCGCACCAAGATGGGGTGCAACAGGGGCAAGATGCCATGTGGAGGTGCACTGTCTGTTGGCGGTTCACCCTGTGGTGTCGGCTACGGGCGGTTGAGGGTTGTTGGCATGTAAAGTGCAGCAGCAGAGATGTGGCAACGCCATTGCCACGTCTCCTTTTGGTTTACATTGTGAGTTGGCGCCTCCCTGAGGGAGGCGCTTTTTTTATGTCGGGCTGTTGATCAGCAGATGGACCCAGATGCTGGCGGCGTAACCCAGGCCGATGGCCCAACTCCACTTCAGGTGGTAGAAGAAGGTGTAGATGCCGCGCGCCTGGCCCATCAGGGCCACACCGGCGGCGGAGCCGATGGAGAGCAGCGAGCCGCCCACGCCGGCGGTCAGGGTCACCAGCAGCCACTGGTCGAGCCCCATTTCGGGCTGCATGGTCAGCACGGCGAACATCACCGGGATGTTGTCTACGATCGCCGAGAGGATGCCCACCAGCACGTTGGCCCAGGTGGGGCCGAGCCCCTGGTACATCAGCTCGGAGACCACCGCCAGGTAGCCCAGGGTACCCAGGCCGCCGACGCAGAGTACCACGCCGTAGAAGAACATCAGGGTGTCCCACTCGGCGCGCTTCATGCTGATGAAGATGTCGAAGGGCTTATGCCGGGGTTTGACGTTGTGGGCGATCTCATCAATTTCGAACGACTCGGGGCCGCTGATGTTGTATTCGTTCCGCTTCTGCTCCGACAAGCGCAGATAGTAGCCGTAGAACTTGAGCACCCCCATGCCGGTCATCATCCCCAGTACCGGAGGCAGGTGGTACAGGCTGTGGCCGGTGACAGCCAGGGCGATGGTGAAGAGGAACAGGCCGATAACCACCAAGCCTCCCTGCTTGATGGTTACCACCTCATCCGAGGGCTGGGGTTTGCCGTTGGGGGCGACCATGGAGAGGATGGCCGCCGGCACCAGCCAATTGACCAGCGAGGGGATAAACAGGGCGAAGAACTCCTGAAACTGCACGATCCCCTTCTGCCAGACCATCAGCGTCGTGATGTCACCGAAGGGGGAGAAGGCGCCGCCGGCATTGGCCGCCACGACGATGTTGAGGCAGGCCAGGGCGATGAAGTCGGGCTTGCCTACACCGACAGCCATGACCACGGCCGCCATCAGCAGCGCTGTGGTGAGGTTGTCCGCCACCGGGGAGATGAAAAAGGCGAGCACCCCGGTGACCCAGAAGACGGTGCGCAGGGTAAAGCCGCGGTTGACCAGCCAGGCGCGCAGGGCGTTGAATACCTGCCGCTCCTCCATGGTGTTGATGAAGGTCATCGCCGCCAGCAGAAACAGCAGCAGCTCGGCATACTCCATCAGGTTGTGACGGATGGCGTTGCCGGCGGTCTCCTGATCGCCGTGGGCGCTGTAGGCCATGCCCACCAGGAACCAGATGATCCCGGCGGCGACGATCACCGGTTTGGACTTGCGCAGATGGAGAAACTCCTCACCCACCACGATGGCGTAGGCGATGAGGAAGACGATCACCGCGGTGATCCCGTACCAACTGGTGGTCAGATCGAGGCCGTTGCCGGCGGAGGCGGCAACAGCCGTGGCGGGGAGCGCCAGCAGCAGTGCCAGCAGGTAGAGCAGTGGTTGTGCGGTTCGGCGGTGCATGGTTTTCCCTCAGTGCTATTATCTTTTTCTCTACGACCCCTCTCGGCCGCCCGAAATATCGGGCGCGCATATTACCACATAATTCCCACGCTAGGCTGGGCGGGCCTTGAGTTTGCCGCGATTTGGCTACACTACAAGGGGTAGGGCTCAATGTCGGAGTTGTCACAGACCGGTCCCTCCCCCAGCGCGATAACGCGCTATTTCCCTGCGTTGGCAGGGTTTTTTTTGTTCCAGCGGCGGGGCTTTGGGGCCTGGCGGGCGGTGTAGGACTAAAGCGGGCAGGATTTGTGCCGATACACTCCATACCGTTTTTGCTGCGATTCAGTGATAATGTGATGCAGGCGCTACCGAAAAAACACGATCATCTATCCGGAGGTTGGTAATGAGTCAGGCCAGTGAAGTTCGCAGTGAGCCCGTATCGCGTTGGGTGACCTTTCAGCTCGAGAACGAGACCTACGGCATCGACGTGATGCAGATCCGGGAGGTGCTGCGCAGCCAGGAGATCTCCCCGGTACCCGGTGCTCCATCCTATGTATTGGGCATCATCAACCTGCGCGGCAACGTGGTGGCGATTATCGACACCCGTAGCCGCTTCGGCCTGCCTACGCGGGAGGAGACCGATGACGCCTCCCGCATCCTCATCCTCGAGGCCGGAGACTATGTGGTCGGCTTTATGGTCGACAGCGTCAGTGAGGTGGCGGAGTTGCAGAATGAGCAGATCGAGACCGCCCCCGATACCGGCAGTGGTGAGTCGTCGCGTTTCATCTCCGGGCTCTACAATCGTAAAGAGGGGTTGCTGATCCTGGTGGATGCCAACAAACTGCTCTCTGATGACGAGCTGGCCGAATTGGCGGCGATTTAACCACCAAGCAGACAGGGGAAGGCCGTGGCAGAACATAGCAATAGAGATCGCTTCAACTCCGATGACAATACCGATCGGCTCGAACTGCTGCTGTTCAGTGTCGGCGGTTCGCAGCCGTTTGGGATCAACGTACTCAAGGTCAAAGAGGTCATCGGCTGTCCCCACCTGACGCTGGTGCCGCAGTCACACCCCTCGGTCAAGGGGGTGGCGCACCTGCGTGGCGAGCCGCTTACGGTCATTGATCTGGCGCTGGCTATCGGGCGCCCCTCCAAGGTGGCGGACGAGAAGGGCGAGTGCTCCGGCTCCATCATCATCACCGAGTTCAACCGCAGCATGCAGGGGTTTCTGGTCAAGGCGGTGGACAGGATCGTGGTCTGCGACTGGAAGCAGGTCTACCCCCCACCCAAAGCGAGCGGTGTCTCCAGCTACATCACCGGTGTGACCGAGATCGACAACAAACTGGTGCAGATCCTCGATGTGGAGAAGGTGCTGGGTGAGGTGGTTGGCGGTGAGCTGGATATCTCCGGCGAGGTTCTCGACGGTGAGGAGAGCCTGCAGGGGCGTCGTGTTCTGGTGGTGGACGACTCCTCGCTGGCGCGCAACCAGACGGTGCAGACGCTTGGGGCCCTGGGTGTCGAGTGTATTCTGGCCCGCGACGGTCTGGAGGCGATGAATGTGCTCAAAGAGCGCAATATGGGCGAGAGCAACGCCGAGCCGGTAGAGATGGTGCTCTCCGATATCGAAATGCCGGAGATGGACGGCTACACCCTTACCGCGGAGATCCGCCAGAACCCCAAACTGAGCGACCTCTATGTCCTGCTGCACACCTCCCTCAACGGCGCCATCAACACCGAACGGGCCGAACGGGCCGGCGCCGATGCGGTGCTGACCAAGTTCGTCCCCGAGGAGCTGGCCCGGGCGGTCCACAAGGGCTTTCACGCCTAAAGCTCACAGCCACCGCCCAACCGACTTAAAAGATCTCAACGCGAAGGCGCCAAGACGCGAAGGACGCAAAGCTTATTTGGTCGGGTTATAGCTTTGCCCTGCCGTTTTTTGAGTCTCGCCCCCCCCTGACGTAGCGCTCTATTCCACGGTCATTGTGGCGGCGGCCACGGGCCGTCTATGCCTGACGAGCGGAGCGATACCCATAGGATTCGCTGAGCCTGCGAAGCGCATCATCCAGGGGCCTTGAGATTATTGCCACAGAGGACACGGAGACCGTCATGCCGGACTTGTTCCGGCATCCATGCTTGAGTTAGCTCTGTGCTCTGTCTTGGAATGGATTCCGGGTCAAGCCCGGAATGACGGTTTGCTGTGAGAATGGGGCAAGCATGGATGCCTAAGAAGATAGGATGCGCTGAGTTCGTAGGCCAGGCTGCCCCGTCCGGGGGCACGTGCGGTGATGCCATGACGATGCCCGGCGAAGATTACCGGCCTTGCTCCGCGCGGCTGCCTGGCTTCTCTGCCTGCCCGTAGCGTGCTGTTAAAGCCG
>JBNJGC010000047.1:0-16358 GCA_051747405.1 Pseudomonadota bacterium | reverse complement strand
GCTCTCTGTGGCAATAATCTCAAGGCCCCTACTTTTTCTTCTTTTTCCCTTTTACCTTCTTCTTTTTCTTATCCTTTTTCTTATCCTTTTTCTTGTCCTTTTTCTTATCTTTGCGCTTTTGCTCGGTTCGCTTTCCCTTGCCCTTCTTCTCCTTCTTCCCCTTTTTCGTCTGCACCTCGAGCTTGTCCGGGGTCTCCTCCGCCGACGCGGCTGCCGCTTTCGCGCCGTGGTCAAGGGTGGCTAGCACCCGCTGCGCACGCGCCAAGCTAAAACCCGGCGCCGTAGCGAGGACGGCTTGGCCCGCGGCCAGCAAGGCCTCGACACTATCGATGCCACGGCTGTGAAGGAATTCGGTGGTCTTCGGGCCGATGCCCGTGACGCTACTGACTGGCGTTTTCATCGGTTCTCACCCATTGGCTATTTCGCTCTACTCACTGAGCATACCCGAATAGTAGCCCATGCGGAAAATACCGTTAGCAGTGGCACGTTAGCGGGGCTCTGAGAATGATATTATTTCCCGCCTAGCGATTGAAGCCGTCGACAAAGTCATCCACGCCGCCGCTGCCCTGGTCGGCGAGACAGCGGAGCTTGTCGGCAGCACAGCGTGCACGGCATCCGGCGGCTTTCATATCCTGGCTGAAGTGGCGCACTTCACACCAGCCTCGACAGAGTTTGGCATTGAGATCGCAGCCGCCCCACAGGGGGATGGTCACCAGGCCGATGAGTACGACAGCAATAAGCGCGATAACCTTTTTCATCTCTCTCTCCCGTTGTACAGAGGGCTGCGCCGTAGGCTCGATCGCAGGCCCGAAGGCGAAGCAATCCCGGTTCGAAAAGGGGACTGCTTCGTCGTTGTGGCTCCCGCCAACACGTGTCTAGTGTTGCTTATACCTGCCGCTGTTTCGCCGGCGGTTTGCTCCGACCCAGCTGCTGCTCGAGCATGCGCTCAAGGCGGCGTCGCTCCGACTCGCTTTGGGCATAGATCGCGTCGGCCTTGTAGAACTCCAGCACACGGATATCCTCAATCGCCGGCTCCAGATAGACGGCCGGCTCGCGATGGCGACGCTTTTCGTCCATGATGGCCCGCTGCATGATCTGAAAGGCGTTAAAGGTGGTCTCGAAATAGCTCGGCCCATTCTCGCCGTCCGGGCTACGCCGTCCCAGCACGTCGACCGCGATCACCCAGTCGCAATCGGCAAAGAGTAGGTCGTAGGGGACAGGGTTGACCATACCGCCGTCCACCAGTACCCGTCCGGCGTGCTTGACCGGCTCGAACAGCCCCGGGATGGCGATGCTCGCCTGTATCGCCTTGAGCAGATCCCCGGAGCTGAACACCACCTCTTCGCGCTGCCAAAAGTCCGCCGCGACCACCTGAAGCGGGATCGCCAACTGCTCAAAACGCTCAACCTCGAGGCGCCGGCCCAGGTATTCGATAAAGACGCTGGAGTCGACCAGCCCGCCATTGCCGAACTTGAGTTCCAGGAAGCTGAACCAGCGCCGGACATCCTCAGAGAAGAGCGAGTCCAGCCAATCCTCTCCGTCGGCGACGGTCAGCTCATCCACCATTTTGCGGATCGCCCGGCCACTCATGCCGCTGGCGTAGAGCGCGCCGATCACGGCACCGATGCTGCTCCCGGCGATGCGGTGCGGCTTGATCCCGAACTCATCCAACACCTCGAGCATGGGGATGTGCGCCAGACCCTTGGCCCCACCGCCCCCGAGGGCGAGCCCAATCCGCGGTTCGTCCTGAGCGCCCCCGCAGGCATGGAGCAGGGGGGTGGTCAGGAGTAGTTTGAGCAGTTCACGGCGATTCATTGGCAAGCCTTTGTGTCCCCTCACATAAAACGGTTGTTTCGTGTTTATATCCGCCCATCGGCGGTTGCGGGCTCAGCCGCCACACTGCAGGCCAGCGACTCGAACTCACCGGCCCAGTCGCGCAGGGCCTGACTCAGGTGCGCCTGCTGCGCGGTGTCCATCTCTGCGGCGATATCGGCGATCAGCTGCAGCGTCTGTTGGCGGCGCTGCTCGTTATGTTCACGTTTAGGGCCTCCCTTCAGTAGCCCGGGAAGAGGCGGCACGGAGCGGTTCAGCCGCCGTGCCAGTAACCGTACAGCCCCATCACCGCCCCCGGGATCAACTCCACCCACTGCATATACTCATCCTCGCCCATCGGCGGCTCCTCGTCACTGGCCTGAAGCGCCAACTGCGCCATCGGGGCGAGCAGCCCCTGCTCGTTCTTCGGCAGTTGCTGCCAGGGTCCGGGGTGCTGCTCCTGCGCCAGCATAAAGCCGAGGCACCAGCCCTCGTAGCTCTCCACGGTCGCCCCCTCCTCTTCCTCTTCGGTCTCAATCACCAGCGGCTCAAACTCGCGCCGCTGCGAGAGCGTGGAGGCGATCTCGTCGATAAGCGCGCCCATCAGGCCGACCATCCGCTCACGCTGCGCGGCATCAACAAAGTCCGGCTCTCCCCAGATCTGCGACAGCCAGGCCTCATCCTCCCGTGCGATGGGGGCAAGCAGCATTGCCGTAAGAAAGCCGTGGGCCTCGTCGATGGCCAGCGTGGTCTCATCACAGGCTTCGGAGAGGAGAAACTGATCGAGCTCAGTCAGCGTATCTTCGCTTAGCGGTTTCGTGGACATCGGTACATCTATCCTGCGTGTGGAATAAGGGGGTGGTAATTCGCTTCTATCTTACGCAGAAAAAGCAACGCATTCACCACTAAGGCGCTATATTTAGAGGCAACCGCGCTCCGCGCGAAGGAATTCACATTCTGTTTACAGCTTTTACAGTAAGATAGCCCCGTTTTGCGGCGTCCCGTAGACGCCGCCACTGGCAACCGAAGAGGAAGCGAGCCTTACAGCCAATGGTGAATCTTGAGGAACTTTCAGCCAAGGAGCTCTATGAACTTGCCCGCAAAAAGGAGCAGGAGGAGGAGCGCCTGGCACAGGTGAAGAAGCAGCTCCAGCAGCTCAAAGCGGAGCGGACCGAGATGGAGCGCAAGCACGATGAGGCGTTGGCCGATCTCGATCGCCAAATCGAGGAGCTCAAGGCGCAGCGGGTCTCCATGCTTGAGTCGCAGCAGAAGGCGCTGGCCCTGGTGGACAAACGTCTAAAGGCGCTGGGTGTCGAGAGTGAAAAGGCGGCCAGCCGTGCCGAGGAGGCCAAACAGGCCAGCGCAGCGCCCGTGCAGGAGCCAAGCGAGGAGCTTCCGCCGCCGTTGGATGAGCCGGAACCGGAGAAAGAGCCCCCTGCGCGCAGCCGCGCAGCACGCAGCGACGAGGAAATGGAGACGCTCAAGGAGCATATTCGCAAGATGATGAAGGGGCGCTCCTACATCAGCGATGGGCTGTTGCGGGAGAAGCTGCAGGCGGCCAAGTTCAAGCCAACCAATCTGGGCAAGATGCTGGAGAACCTGACCAAACAGGGCTGGCTCATCCGCCGCAGCGGCGGTAACTATGTGCTGGGGCGGGCGAGCAAGAAAAAGTCGTAGGTATCAAAAAGGGGCCGCTGTGGCGAAGGTGAGCCTCTCACCGCTTATGGGGTGGCTGACCACCAGCTCCTCGGCGTGCAGCAGCAGCCGAGGCGCCATGGACACCACCGACGGTGGCGCGTAGAGGCGATCGCCAAGTATCGGATGGCCTAGCGCAGCCATATGCACCCGCAGCTGATGGGTGCGACCGGTCACTGGCCTCAGGGCCACTCGGCTATACCCCGCCCCGTGCGTCAGACGCTCCCAGCGGGTCAGTGAGGGCTTACCCTCCCCCAGATCCACCCGTTGACGCGGGCGGTTGGGCCAGTCGGCGCGAAGTGGTAGCGCCACCTCTCCACTCTCCTCCGACAGCTCCCCCGCCACTACCGCGATATAGCGCTTCTCCACCTCCCGCTCACGGAACTGCCGACTCAGCTCGCTGTGGGCCTGGCGGGTTATTGCCAAGAGCATCACTCCGGAGGTCTCCCAATCCAGACGGTGGACCTCGCGGAGAGCCGGATACACCTGCGCCAGCCGAGTCACCACGCTGTCGCGCTTTTCGGGGCCGCGACCGGGGACACTCAGCAGCAGGCTCGGCTTATCGACGGCGATCAGGGTCTCATCCCGATAGAGGATGGGCAGCGACACCGGCAGCGGCTATTTGCGGATGAGGGTAAAGACGCCGGCCAGCAGGGCCAGCGCCCCCATGACCAGCTGATCGTAGCGAAAGCTGAGATTCAGCAGCACCGCCAGCCCCTGAAGGATTAGCCAGGCGCCGAGAAGCAGACTCCAGATTTTCATACCGTGGGTGACTCCCGATTGTCTAACACAGGGTGGCAGATAGTACCCCGGGCGGCGGGCAAGTGGTAGGCGTAATGCCGCGAGGGGCCGGACCGTCGTGGCGAGGACCACTAGTCCACCTGGGTGAAGAGCAGCTTCTCGATGCGGCTGAACAGGTCGTCGTCGCTGAAGGGCTTGGGCAGAAAGCCGTTGGCCTTGATCTTACGGCTCCAGAACTCCTCGGTGGGCTGGGCATTGCCGCTCATGATGATCACCGGCATGTTGGCTATTTTGGGATCGCTGTCGCGGCGCAGCTCGCGGGTGGCCTGAAAACCGTTCTGACCGGGCATGACCACATCCATCAGCACCAGCGCCGGCTTATGCTTCCGCGCCAGGTCGATGGCGCTCTCGCCGTCGTAGGCGGAGAGGGTCTCGTAGCCGTGGCGGGAGAGCAGCCGGGTAAGCACCACCTGAATGGTCTTGGAGTCGTCCACCACCATCACCGTCGTGCCGGGGTTGGGCTTGAGGCGCGTCACACCGGTGGCCGGTTTGGTCACCGGCGGCTCTTGGCGTACCGGCTGCTCCCGCCTGGTTTGCTGGTGTGGGTTACGTTGAAATAGGCGGCCCAGACCGAAACGTTTCATCCCTTGGATACCTCTCTGACTTCCTCAAATACATGGCGACGGCTGATACCCCCGCCTCCTTCCGAAGAGGGAGAGTATACCCGAAAACAGTGTGTAATATGTGAACCGCCGCGCAGATAGGGGGCATGACCGCCGAGTCGGAGCAGCGATACAGCGCCGGCACAGGGAAGTCCGCCCCGGAGAGGGGAGCAATCACCTGAATTGGACGAAAATAGCCTGGATTTTACCGAAAAGCGGCCATAAACTGTGCAAATCGGCACTTCACCCTATTCTGTCGCCCCCCATTTCCTGTAAGATATGCGCCTCGCGAAACACCCTGGTGTGGTATACCGGTTTTGTGTGTACAGATCAGAACCCACAAAAAGGGTTGTCGCCAAAGGATTTTTTTCATCTCATTGTGACCTAGAGTATTGTTATGACAGACCTGACCCATTACCGAAATATCGGCATCTTCGCCCACGTGGATGCCGGTAAGACCACCACCACCGAGCGCATCCTCAAACTGACCGGCAAGATCCACAAGCTGGGCGAGGTCCACGACGGTGAGTCCACCATGGACTTCATGGACCAGGAGGCCGAGCGCGGTATCACCATCCAGTCCGCTGCTACCACCGCCTTCTGGAAAGACCACCGTTTCAACATCATCGACACCCCCGGCCACGTGGACTTCACCATCGAGGTGTACCGCTCACTCAAGGTGCTTGATGGTGGTATCGGCGTATTCTGCGGCTCCGGCGGCGTTGAGCCCCAGTCCGAAACCAACTGGCGCTACGCCAACGAATCAGGCGTTGCGCGCCTTATCTTCGTCAACAAGCTCGACCGCATGGGTGCCGACTTCTACCGCGTGGTCGAACAGGTCGAAAAGGTTCTGGCCGCCCGCCCGCTGGTGATGACGCTGCCCATCGGCATCGAGGACCAGTTCACCGGCGTGGTCGATGTCCTCAACCAGGAGGCCTACGTCTGGGACGAGAGCGGCGATCCGATGAAGTACGAGGTCACCGCGATCCCGGACGATATGAAGGACAAGGCCGCCGAGTACCGCGAGGCGCTGATCGAGACCGCGGTCGAGGCCGACGACGAAATGATGGAGAAGTACCTCGAGGGCGAAGAGCCCAGCGTCGAGGAGCTCAAGGCCTGCATCCGCAAAGGCACCATCAACCTCGACTTCTTCCCCACCTTCTGCGGCTCCGCCTTCAAGAACAAGGGCATGCAGTTGATCCTCGACGCGGTGGTCGACTACCTGCCCAACCCGACCGAGGTCAAACCCCAGCCGGAAGTGGACCTGGAGGGCAACGAGACCGGTGAATTCGCCACCGTGGATCGGAACAAGCCGCTGCGCGCCCTGGCGTTCAAGATCATGGACGACCGTTTCGGCGCCCTAACCTTTACCCGCCTCTACTCCGGTACGCTGAAAAAGGGCGACACCGTCCTCAACACCTACACCGGCAAGACCGAGCGCATCGGTCGTATCGTGGAGATGCACGCCGACGAGCGTATCGAGTACGACCAGGCCCAGGCCGGCGACATCGTCGCCCTGATCGGCCTGAAGAACACCCAGACCGGCCACACCCTGTGCGATCCCAAGGCCCCGGCCACCCTCGAGCCGATGGTCTTCCCCGATCCGGTTATCTCCATCGCCGTAGCGCCGAAGGACAAGGGCTCTGCCGAGAAGATGGGTATCGCCATCAACAAGATGGTGCAGGAGGATCCCTCCTTCCGCGTCGAGACCGACGAGGACTCCGGCGAGACCATTCTCAAGGGCATGGGCGAGCTGCACCTGGATATCAAGATCGATATCCTCAAGCGCACCTTCGGCATCGACGTCCAGGTGGGCAAGCCGCAGGTCGCCTACCGCGAAACCATCACCCAGCGTATCGAGGACAGCTACACCCACAAGAAGCAGACCGGTGGTTCCGGTCAGTTCGCCAAGATCGACTACATCATCGAGCCTGGCGAGGTGAACAGCGGCTTTGTCTTCGAGTCCACCGTCACCGGCGGTAACGTACCGCGCGAGTTCTGGCCCGCGGTAGAGAAGGGTTTCAAGACCATGATGGATGAGGGTGTCCTGGCCGGCTTCCCGGTACTGGATGTCAAGGTAACCCTGTTCGACGGTGGCTTCCACCCGGTCGACTCCTCCGCCGTGGCCTACGAGACCGCCTCCCGCGCCGCTTTCCGCCAGTCCATCCCCAAGGCGGGCCCGCAGCTGCTGGAGCCGATCATGAAGGTCGACGTCTTCACCCCTGAGGATCACGTGGGCGATGTCATCGGTGACCTGAACCGTCGCCGCGGCATGATCAAGTCCCAGGAGCCGGGCGCCACCGGTGTACGGGTTAAGGCCGACGCGCCGTTGTCCGAGATGTTCGGCTACATCGGCGACCTGCGCACCATGACCTCCGGTCGTGGCCAATTCTCCATGGAGTTCTCGCACTACGCACCGTGCCCGAACAACGTGGCCGAAGAGGTCATCAAGGAGGTCAAGGAGCGCAAGGAGGCGTAAGCCGCCGACGCTCCACCGACCGGGCATCCCCCTGCCCGGCCAGGAAAAGCCCGAACAGCCATGTTCGGGCTTTTTTGTTTGTGGCGAACTTGCTACCTTTGCTCTCCCATTTACCGTCCATACCAAAGCCTATGCCCATCCAGCACGCCATTGCCCACCACCTCACCATCGGCCCCGACAGTGGGCGGCAAATCAACCTGCGCGATACCGAGCTGCCCACCGAAGGTCACAGCGAGAGCCTGCTGGACAAACTCAAAGGGAGCTTTCTCTCGCGCATCAGCCGCGAGCATGGCAGCTTCAGCACCGAGGACGACACGGCGCCACTGGAGCAGATGCTGAGCTCACTGCTCGGCGACCAAGGGGAGTTCGTGGCGCTGAGCCACCAACTGAGCGAGGCTTTTATGCAGCGGCTTGAGCAGAACAAGGCAGCGCTGGATGCCCACCTGTTGTGCTATCTGGAAAAATCGTTGGACAACCACCTGTTCCACCTCTTCGTGGTCGGGCAGACGCCGCAACTGGCGCTGGACCAGGGGCTGAACATCGTCACCCGCTACAGCCTCGACACCGGTAGCTCGCTGTTCGGCATCAAAGTGGACCTGAACGAGTGGCGCGAACGGCGCGATTACGCCTACCTCTCGCTGCTACCGCCGCGGGGCAACCCGCCCGCGGCTGAGGCCTTTGCACAACTGACCGGCTTCGCCAATGGCATCGACAAGCAGGCCTCTACCCTCGCCTTTCTCGAGGGGGTGGAGGCCTACGCCCGTGAGTTGCCCGAGGAGCAGGTGGACGACTACCGCAATAAGGTGGTGGAGTACTGCATGCAGCGAGAGGAGCAGGATGCGCCGGTCGAGCTGCGCGAGCTGGCCGGCAGTATGGAGGCGATCGACGCCGACGCCTTCGTGCGCACCGTGGGCGAGCACACCCCCGAGCAGCAGCCCGAGGTGATGCTCGATCGGCGCAGCCTGCGCCGCTATGTGAAATTTGCCGGGCGGGAGAAGGATCTCTCCATCAGCTTCAACTCCTACCAGCTGAACAAGCGGGTCCACTACGATCTCGACACCGACACCCTCAGCATCAGCGGCCTGCCCAGCGCCCTGCGTAAACAGCTACAGGGTCACCTGCAAGAGGGTTAGTACGCTATAGTAACAGGAGCACCCAGCACTCAACGGAGGAGAGGATGACCCGCATTCTTGCTATCAATGGCGCCTATCGTGAAAACGGCATCACCGATCAGGCGGTCGCCGCCCTGGCTCACGCCATCAAGGCGCAGCACGCCTCGGTGGAGGTGATACAGCTGCGCCAGTTCCCCATCGAGTTTTGCCTCAACTGCCGCGAGTGTACCCAGCAGCCCGGCACCGTACCGGGCCACTGCATTCAGCACGATGCCATGCAGGCCCTGGTGGAGAAGATCGAGTCCGCCGACGGCTACATCCTCGCCTCCCCCACCAACTTCGGCAGCGTCACCGCGCTGTTCAAACGCTTCATGGAGCGGCTGGTGGTCTACGCCTACTGGCCCTGGGGTCGTCCGGCACCGCGCCACCGCAAGGCGGGTGAGCGCCCCAAGCCGGCTATCCTCGTCAGCTCCAGTGCCGCCCCTACAGCGCTGGCGCGTCTGGCCTTTCATAGCGTCAGCCAGCTTAAACAGACCGCCCGCACCATCGGTGCGCGCCCGGTGGGTACCCTCTATACCGGCAAGGCCGGTCTCAGCCCCCACCCGGTGCTGCCCCGGGCCATACGGCTGAAGGCAGAGAAGATGGCCCAACGGCTTGTTTAAAAGGCGCCGCCTACTGCCGTGCAAAGTTGACACCCCGGTGCGCTTTTCATTCAACTGTGGCACATAAGAGGGTGGCGTGGCGCCGAGGGTAACCCCACAACCAGGGCAACCGCATACTTTGTCATCGCTGGTGTACGCGGGGTATTACGTAAGTATGCGCTCACCCTGACCCCACAACCACCGTCCGCCTCCTTACCCGCCATCTATGCTATCTTTGCCATACCCAGTGCAGGTCAACAAAATCAACAACAAGCGACAAGGAGGGCGTAGGTGAAGGTCACCGAACGCTTTATCAAAAATCGCCACAACTGGCTGGTGGTGCTCTTTACCTGGAGCGCCATCGTGGCCTGTTCCGCCGCCTGGAATATCAGCGAGCTGGAGGAGCACGCCCACATGATGGCTCGCGAACGTGGCAAGAACTTCTTCCAGATGGTGCAGCTGGCGCGTAAGTGGAACGCCGACTACGGGCCGGTCTATCTGCCGATAACCGAGCAGACTCCGCCCAACCCCTACCTGGAGATCCCCGAACGTGATGTGACCACCACCACCGGCAAAGCGCTGACAGTGGTCAACCCCGCCTATATGACCCGACAGATGGCGGAGTTGGCACGGCAGCAGGGCTTCTACTTCCACCTGACCAGCCTCAACCCCATCCGCCCCCAGAACGAGGCCGACGCCTGGGAGCGCCAGGCGCTCGACTCCTTCCACCAGGGACGCCATGAGCAGCTAGAGGTCATCGACACGCACAATAACGGATCGGTCTTCCGTTACATGGCGCCCATGCGGGTCGAGGCCGCCTGCCTCGGCTGTCATGCCAAACAGGGCTACCGCCTGGGCGAGATCCGCGGCGGCCTGAGCGTTAACCTCGATGCCGATGAGATCTTCGACTCACTGGGCACCCAGAACCGCATGGTCATCGCGGTGCATGCCGTTGCCTGGCTGGCGGTCTCGGCACTACTGCTGGCCTTTTTGCAGGGGGCGCGCAACCATACCCTCTTTTTGGAGGGGCTCAACTACGCCAAACAGCGCGACCTGCAACACCGCCAGAACAAGCTGGCCGAGCGGGAGCGGGTGATCGACGACCTGGTCAACCGCGACACCACCACCGGCCTGCACAGCGCCGAGCACTTCAAGCACCTGTCGAGCACGCTCTGGAGCAACGCCATCAGCAACGGTGACAGCGTCGCCATCATCCTGCTGGAGATCGACTACTTCCACGACTACGTCGACAACTACGGCGCACTGGAGGGGGATATCTGCCTAAAGCAGGTCAGTGAGGCCATCGCCACCAACGTCCAGCAGCGCGGCAGTATCATGGCGCGTTTTGGCAGCGCCTCTTTTATCATCATGCTAAGCGGTAACGATGCCGGTCGGGCCTTCGATGTGGCGGAAAAGGTGCATGGGGCAGTGCTGGGTATGGGGATCCCCCACGAAACCTCCCCCATCTCCCGCTACATCACCATCACCGGCGTCGTCGCCACCACCCGTCCCCACAGCGGTGCCGCCTTAGGGGATTTTATCCGCAAGGTACGACTCTGCCTGGGCAAGGGGGATGAGAAGGCGCGCAACCGCATCCACCGCTGTTAGGCTCGCACCATAAAATAACCGCAGAATGGAGGTAGGCGAGAAGCATAGTCAGGATGCGGTAAGCTTTGCGGTGAAGGTACTTTGCCAGCGGCGGGCGAGTGGTTACGGGGGCTGAAGCCCTACCACTCCTGTTCGAGGGCGGCTCTCACGCGTTTAAGCCCGGCCATGCCATCGCGCCGGATAAGCTCCATGGGCGACAGGTCGCGCAGCCCCTTGTTGGCGGTGGTGGGCCAGAGCGCCGCCAGCTGGGGGTTGTGGGAGAACACCTGCCCCAACGCCACATGCACGGCACACAGCGCCTCGGCCCCCTCCAGCCCCAGGCTGTCGATCAGCCGCCGGTCAGACCTGGACAGCCCCCACTCGTTATAGATGGAGGTCAAGATGATATGCGAGATTTCGTTTCCCATTCAGTAACTCCTGCGCCGAGTAGCGTTTTACGGCCTCATTATCTACTCTGATGACGATCGCACCATCCCTCAACCCTTGCAAGCCCCCGACCTATGAACGCACAGCCCCTCGTCATCGCCGGCATCTTCATCGCCTACTTTATCATCCACTCCCTCACCGCCTCGCTCTGGCTCAAGGGGATAGTGGCCCGCTACTGTCCGCGCCTCAGCCCCTTCTACCGGCTGCTTTTCAATCTGCTGGCGACGCTGCTGGCGCTGCCGCTCGTCTATCTGGCCTGGCGCTATCCGGGCGAACCGCTGTGGCAGTGGGAGGGCGAGGCCCTCTACCTGGCCAATGCCCTCGCCCTGGCAGCCGGTATCGCCCTGCTCTACGCCCTGCGCATCTACGACATGGGCGACTTTCTCGGCCTCAGCCAGGCCCGGCAGAGAAAGGGGGCCGCCGCCGAAGGCGAGCCCTTCCAGCTCTCCGCCTTTCACCGCTATGTCCGCCACCCCTGGTATGCGCTGATCCTGGTGATTATCTGGACCCGCGACATGCACACCAACCAGCTGCTGATTTACGCGCTGGTCACCGCCTACCTCATTGTCGGCTCGCGGCTGGAGGAGCGCAAACTGCTGCACTTCTACGGCGATGTCTACGCTGAATATCGCCGGCGGGTGGCGGGGCTTGTCCCCCTGCCGTGGAAAACCCTCTCCCGCGACGAGGCCGAGGCGCTACTGGCGCGCCACCGCCGCAAGCGGTGATATAATCCGCGCCGGTCCATTCTATAGCAGGAGTCAATCGAACAACCATGTCCGCATCCTCACTCAGGCAGCAGACCGGCGAATGGGTGGAATCCCTGCCGGTTCAGCGCTTTATCATCACACTGATCGTGGTTAACGCCGTGATCCTCGGCCTACAGACCTCCCCAGCGGTGATGGAGCACAGCGGCAGCTGGCTGCTGCTACTGGACCAGACCATTCTGACGGTGTTTGTGGTGGAGATCCTGCTCAAGCTCTACGCCCACGGCATGGGCTTTTTCCGCCGCGCCTGGAACAACTTCGACTTCGTGGTGGTGGGCATAGCCCTGGTGCCGGCCAGCGGACCGCTGGCGGTGTTGCGGGCGCTGCGTATTTTGAGGGTACTGCGGATGATCTCCATGGTCCCCAGACTGCGCTTTGTCGTGGAGGCGCTGCTGCACGCCATTCCCGGTATCTCCTCCATCGGTCTGCTGATGCTGCTCATCTTCTACGTCTTCGCAGTCATGGCCACCAGTCTGTTCGGCGGAGAGTTTCCGCAGTGGTTCGGCTCGGTGGGCGGCTCGATGTACACCCTATTCCAGATCATGACCCTGGAGTCGTGGTCGATGGGCATCGTCCGCCCGGTGATGGAGCTCTTTCCCTACGCCTGGCTCTACTTCATCCCCTTCATCCTCATCGCCACCTTTACCATGCTCAACCTGTTCATCGGCATCATCGTCGACACCATGCAGACCATGCACCAGGAGGACCACACGGAGCGCGAGCATATCGAGCAGGTGGTGCACAGCGATACCGAAGCCCTGGGCGTGGAGGTACGGGCGCTGCGCGACGAACTGCGCCAGCTGCGTGAGCAGTTGCGCAGTGAGCGCTGATGGGGTGATGATAGGGGGATGACCACCCCCAGAGGTTTCGACAGCCATGAAACGACTGCTCCTTCTCTTTTCCCTGCTGCTGCTCTGCCTGCCGCTACAGGCCCGAGAGCTGCTGCACAACGCCACCGGCATCGTCGCCGACGAGATCGGCGGCGACTTTACCCTGAGCGGCCCGGGCGGCAAGCCGGTCGCGCTCTCCGACTACCGCGGCGAGCTGGTGCTGCTCTACTTCGGCTACACCTCCTGCCCCGATATCTGCCCCAGCAGCCTGAGCATCATGCAGCGGACCATGCGTTCGCTAGGCGAGCAGGCCGCAGAGGTACAGGGGATCTTCGTCACCGTCGACCCCGAGCGCGACGGCGGTGAGCGGCTGCAGGACTACGCCAGCTACTTCCACCCCGACTTTATCGGCCTGGAAGGCAGTGCCGAGGCGACCCGCCGGGCGGCAAAGCTGTGGAACGTCTCCTACATGCGCGAGGAGTCCGACTCCGCCGCCGGCTACCTCATCTCCCACAGCGACTATATCTACCTGCTGGATCGGGAGGGCGAGCTGGCCGCACTATTTAACTCCGAGAGCCGCCCGTCCGAACTGGTCGCGGCCATCGAGCAACTACTCAGCGAAAAGCCCAAGGGCTTTTTCGAAAAACTCTTCCAATAGACAACGAACTGAAGGAGCCACCATGAAGACCGTAACCACACTACTGACCTCCGCCCTGCTGGGTCTCTCCCTGCTCAGCACCACCGCTATCGCCGGCTCTCATGAGGGCCACGAAGAAGAGGGTGTGATGGTACACAACGCCTGGGTCCGTGCCGTACCGCCCACCGCCAAGATGTCCGCCGCCTACATGGAGCTGAAAAACACCACCGGCGACGACGACCACCTGGTCAGTGCCGAGTCTGATGTAGCGAAGAACGTCGAGCTGCACAACGTGCGCAAGAAGGAGGGCATGATGGAGATGTACCAGGTCAAGAGCATCGGCGTCCCGTCCAAGGGCAGCCAGGCACTCAAGCCCGGCTCCTACCACGTCATGCTCATCGGCCTGAACCGCCCGCTCAAGGCCGGCGACGAGGTGGAGCTGACCCTCAACTTCATGCACGCCGGTGCGGTCACCATCAAGGCGCCGGTACAGGAGGGCGGCATGATGCAGCACAAAGGTATGAAGCACTAAATAACCGTTCTGAATCGGTAACCACTCATAGGGCGTCCCGTGGGCGCCCCCTCTCGGTGGGCCGACCCGCCCTATGAGATCTACCGAGTCCTGGGTGGCCACCCATTCGGTCCGCCTATTTAGCTCACTCTCGGCGAAAGGCGACCGTTCGGTCGCCCTTTACACCACCCTCCCCAGCAAGTCCCCAAACCCCCAAACCAGGGTCCCCAGGAACAACAGATAGAGACCGCACTTTTCGCTCAACCAGCGAAGCTCGTGGCTGTCGTGCACAAACTCATGCCGGTCGCTGCTGGCCCAGTCGCGGTCACAGGGCGTTGAACCCCGGCTCTGATAGCGACCCAGCTGCTGCATGTGCTCGATGATCTGTTTCGAGGTGAGAAAGATGCCATTGATCACCACCAGAGAACCGGTGCGGGCAAACCACTGCCAATCGGAAAGATATATACTCAAACCGATACCGGCGGCCAGAGTGAGCAGGGCGATGGAGTAGGCCCTGATGGCGTGAAATCCATTTTTCATCCTCCATGTCTAGGCCATCCCGTCGCGGATGACAAGGTTAGAGCAGGTCTACCCCTGACGGCGGGCGCTAATGAGGATATTGCGCGGCGTCAGCGCCGGCTCACAGAAGCTACCGTAGCGAACGCGGTAGCCGCTCCCCTCCAGGTAGCAGACAAGATCCAGCACCAGCCACAGCTCGAGGGCGCGGCGGAAGGCGTGGCGAACCAGTGACAGGCGCATGGTCTCGCCCTGGCGCTGCCAGCCGGCCTGCTCGTAGTGCCGCCAGTTGCTTATCTCGCCCAGGGCGATCCCTTCACGCTCGGCCAGGGTACGGCAGAAGCCGGCAAAGTCGAACCGGAGCCAGCGCTTGTCGATGGGCTTGAGCGGGTGGTAGCTCGCATCGCCGGTGACGTCGCGGCGCAACAGGCCGAAGCCGAGTTTCCAGGCCATCTCCCGGTCGCGCTGGCGCACCTCGCGGCCCACGGCGGTCACCGTCTCGGTCACCGCCAGGCGGCGGTCGTCCCGCGACAGCTGCAGTTGCAATGCATCATTGAGGGGACGATACTCCTCCTCGCCGTGGAGGTGGTAGCAGCAGGGGGCGATATCCAGCGCCGGTAGCTGCTGTGCCACCGCGCTCTTAACCAGGGTGCGGTGGAGTTCGCCGCAGGCGTGCAGCGCCAGCGCATGATGACCCTGTAGCACCGAGGTCGAATCTGCGGTCAGGGCATCGGCACGGTAGAAGCGCTGCGCCACCCCCACCCGCTGCGCCATCGTCTCACCGGATTCACAGAGGCCTTCATCCCACTCCAGGGTCGTCACCGGCTGCTGCCACTGCTGCGCCATCAGCCGCCCCAGATGCCCCTTGCCGCCACACCACTCCAGCACCGGTTGCCTGACGGCACCGACGGCGCGGCTAAACCGGGTGATCTGCTGCCACTTGCGACCGGGGATACCGGCGGCAAAACGGCTGCCAATCGCCTTCAACGACACCGGCTCCAGTGGCGCTAGGGCGGTTAATCGGGGAAACTCCGCCAGCGCAGGCAGGTAGGCGGCGAGCAGCCGGTTCAGCTCCGCGGGATGTTCAGTGAGGCGTTCAAGCTGATCATCGCTCAGGGCCAGCAGCTCGTCACAAAGCCCCGGCAGCCTGTCACACCAGGCGGGCCTTGCCTCCTTGTAGGGCTGTGGCTGCCACAGCCAGCCGTGTTCGGCCAGCAGTGCATCGAGTCGCAAAAGACGTTGGTAATCGCTCATAATAGGCCTGTCGACAATGCAGCGATGGCATGACTGCTCGCCTGCTCCGGTAAAATGCCCTCACCACAAAGGCGCGAAGGCGCAAAGACAACAAGACGTCATTCGATGGGTTGTCCCGGGTCGGCTATCTTGAGACCCAAGCGCTCCAAATTAAAGACACCCGCCTTCACAACTTTGCGCCTCTGCGCCTTTGCGGTTAATTTTTTAAGGGCGAGCCACCGCTTCCATTGTATCAATTTTCATGCAAGCGCCTTAGAAACGTTATGTCAAACCACTACCAAAGCCTCTGGAGCGTGTCAGAATGAGTAACCAGCGCAAACCCTTCGCCGAAGCCTGCGAACAGAACGGCCCGCCGATCCTCGAGGTGCTCAGGGCCAGGCTACCCAAGAGCTGTGCGCTGTTGGAGGTGGGAAGCGGGACCGGCCAGCATGCGGTAATGTTCGCTGCCGCCCTGGAGACCGTCCAGTGGCACACCAGCGACCGCGAAGAGGGGCACACGGGGATCCGGATGTGGCTCGACGAGGCGCAGCTGCCAAACGTGCATCCCCCCATCTCACTGGACGTACTACAGGACCCGTGGCCCGAACGGCAGTTCGACGCGGTCTTCTCCGCCAACACCGCCCACATCATGCCCGAAGAGGCGGTGGCGGCGATGTTCGCCGGGGTGGCC
>JBNJGC010000046.1:0-16401 GCA_051747405.1 Pseudomonadota bacterium | reverse complement strand
TCGCCACGTCGCCTGAGGCATTCTTGCCAGCCGCAGGCTTTGCGCTGCAGAATCACACTATGCAGCGTAGTCTCATCACCCTTGGCGTTATCATCGTGGCTATCGGCCTGCTCTGGCCTTGGCTGGGAAAACTCCCCCTCGGCAGATTGCCCGGGGATATCGCCATCCACAGGCCGGGATTCAAACTCTACTTCCCCATCACTACGATGGTGCTGATCAGCCTGCTGATCTCACTGGTGGTGTGGCTGTTTCGCAAGTAGCTTGATACAAAAAGCAGACGGGGACAGGTCATAACCCCCCCCCGGCAAAGCCAAACGGCTGAAAGCCCGATTGGGGGGGTGCACACTTAAACGTCAGTTACACAGTTATTTGTACAGCCTCGTTGCATGTCTTCTAAAACTTTACTTCAGAAGACACAGCTTTGTTTACTGTTAACCAGATACTGCAGGTCAAGAGCCAACTGTGTAATCACCTGATCGAAGCTATTGCGCACGGTATTGATGTCACCATTACCATCATAGCGAATCCGCTTATTGCATGTACCATCCATACCATGACGACAATCTTTAATTACGAAGATCTCGTACCCCTTCAACCGCTCATAAACGTCCTGACAATTCTTAATACTTCGACCCTGACCTGTCAGCATCGAATTGTAATATTTAGCCATACTTCACCTCCATATCTCTCTCTGCTTAAGGGTGGTAGTCCTAGCCCACTCCTAAAAACGAACGCCAGCACTTACCGACAAAGCAGCTTCAGGTGGCAACTCAAATCTGCTTAGTCTTACCGCCGGTCGGCACTCCCTGGCCGCTACGATAGGTCCCCTCCTCCACAGCTGACTGATTGAGATCGTTGCTCTTGGCATAGTCGTCCTTGGCATCATGAGTGAATGCGCTGGACTCCTCGTGGGAGGGGTGTACCTGTTTCTGTTTGCGATAGTAGGTGACCTTTTTCAACGTACCCGAGCTCATCGATTGAGTCATGTAAATAGCCATTGCAGTCCTCCTTTCTCAAATAAAATTCTGTTGCTATGTGCAACGCCGACACTGATGTACGGCATCTTCAGGTTGCACCAGAGGCAGGGACATCTCCAGGGGGAAGTGTTTCCCCACGCTTCTTGAATAGCCTCTCCAGCTCTTCTACTGAGCAAACACTCCAGCGCCTGTCTGCGGTGTTCTTTCTGCTGGTGTTCCTTCCATGAACGGTAGCGATATAGTCTTCGCGGTGGCTGTGGCTGGTCAGCGACTTCGGCTGCCCACTCCAGACAAAGGCGTTATCCTCCCCGACGGAGATGTCGGGGAAGCGATTCTGTTGCCAGAAGCTACGCCAGTAGCAGAGTGTACCGCCGGCCAGCCAGGGACGGGCTCCGTCATAGCGGTAGAGCCAGGCGCGCCGCTGTTGCGGTGCATAAAAATAGAGCTGTGACAGACCGCAGATGTCGACCTGCTGTGTCCGCAGGGTATCGACCTGCAGCTGCAACCAGCGGGGGGACATCCAGTCGTCATCATCCCAGTGGACGATGATATCCCCCCTCGCCATCTCGCAGGCGGTATTGCGCTTGGCGCCAGTGGTGCGTCGCTCCGGTAGGCGCAGATATCGAATCCGTTTATCGCTAGGGATCAGATCACCGATCTCCTCCTCGCCATCATCGATGATAATCAACTCACGGTTTGGATAGCTCTGCCCCAAAAAGAGTCGAATGGCCCGCGGGAGAAACCGCCTACGGTTGTAGGTCGGCATTATGCAAGAGACCAGGGGATATTTATCGGCCCGCGCCACCTCGATGCGATCCGTTTTCGCGCAAGCAGCTCCCCCCGCCAGTGGACGGTAGCGTTGCCGGTGTGGCGAAAACATTTTGGGCTCGGGCGCCGGCAGCCAAGCCTGCGCATCGAGATAGTCTCCTGTGTTAAATCGCCAGCTGTTGCTGCCGTGGCGCAGATAGATAAACAGCTCCCGGCCGTCGATACGACATAGGCGTGCCCCCATTGCCAGGGCCATGTCGAGAAACTCCGCATCCTCGCGTAGCGATATCTGACGATAGCCGCCGCTGCGCTCCCATAGCGCCCGGCGATAGACCAGGGTGCCACCGGCCACTTGCTGGTAGAAGAGCTGGCTGTAGAGCGCAGGGGTGGCGCGCCAAAAGCGCCACTTCTCGAGTTCGAAGAAGAGGGTGTTGCTCAGGCCACTGATGTCGGCCAGCCCCAACCGTAGCGGCAACACCTGGCGACTGAGCCGCTCGCTGCTATACCAGTCGTCATCGTCCCACTGGGCGATGATCTCCCCCCGAGCGGCGGCGCTCCCCTGCTGGCGCTTGGCCCCGATAGTGCAGCCAGCCCGGCAGCGTAGATAACGTATCTGGGGATGGACAACCCGAGGTTGGATATCGCCCTCCTCGTCGTAGACGATGAGCAGCTCCCGCTCGGGGTAGTCCTGGTGGATAAAGTGCTCAATAGCCAGCCCCACCCAGCGAGGACGGCCACGGGTAGGCATCACGCAGCTTACCAAGGGAGGGCTCTCCTCCGTAGCCTTAACCCATTGTGCCGCCCCTAGCCGTGGCGGGTGAAGCTCAACCCGTATCGCTGCGACCGGGGCGAAGTCGCTGCACTCCTCCCCCTCGCAGTGAAGTGCAAAGCGCTCTGACTCACGCTTCAGCTGCCGGCCACAAAAGCGCTGCTGATAGAGCTTCCTGGCATGGGGTAACCACTGTCGCTCCAACGCCTCCCTGTTTGTATTAACCGGCAGGCGGTGGATATAGGCTTCTTTGACCCATACCCCCTGAAAACCGGCCCGTGCGGCACGAATATTGTAATCCATCTCCCAACACGGCCCGATCCCGTACGCCTCGTCGGCTCCACCGATGGCTTCGATCACTTCACGTTTCACCAGATAGCAGAAGGCCCCCAGACTGTAGAGCGGCAGCAGTGTCTGGAAATCGGACTCTGGTGCTCCCGCACACCTGGGAGCTTCTGTCAGACCAGCAAAAAATAGGTGCGGGGCGCCCTCAACCTGTTGCGCATTCCAACTCCGATTGGTGGAGGGACCGGCCAGACCATAGCCGGGCTCTCGCTCCAGTACAGTTAAGAGCCGGGTAAGCCACCCGCCGGCGGGGAGAGAGCCGCTTTCGATAAAGAGGTAAAAGTCGGCACGAAAAGCAGCGCAGAGACTATTGAAACAGGCTGCGGGACCACGCCGCTCTCTACTCTCGATGCGATCCAACTGCGGCAGCGTCACCAACAGCTCGCGTACCGGACCTGTCGGGCCATCGGCCAGTAACACCATTTCATAGAGGGCGGGGGTGGTTGCGACAATGGCGTTCAGGGTCTCCAGCAATCCATCCGGGTCGTCATGCAGGTAGACCCCGATGACCACCCGGCTCGGCAGACCCTCCTTTTCGAACTCCACGACGCTACCAGATGGTAAACGGCTCACCTTGTCCCTGCTGGGTAAAGAGCTCGAACGCCACCCCCTCGAATTTGAATCCAGGCACCTCGATCTGACACCACAGGGCAATATCGAAGCCGTTGCTGCCGGGGACCTCCTCCATATGGATCCGCACCGGCTCTTTATTACAGTCGGTCGTAGCAAGACTCATCGGCATGAAGTAGTTATGATCCTGCAGATTGAGTGTAGCGAGTTGTACCCTGATCAGCAGAGCGGCAAATTGGCCGCTCTCATCGTAGTTGAGCAGGAAGGTAAAGGTCGTCCCCTGGTTTGGCTGCCATCGCAACGTTTCAGTGGTTCCAGCGACCGTCAGTGGAGGCGGGGGCTCCTGCTGCGGATAGATCACCACCTGACCGGCACCATCTGCATAGAGCAGTTCGATATCAACGGCAAGGGGTGGAGAGAGTGCCAAATCGACGGGATCGTCACAAACCGGCAAGGATTGCTGACTGACCACCGGCTTCAAACTGTGGACCGGCGGGCTACCGATAGAAGTGAGCTTGGCAACACTGTTGCCGAACCCACCCCCATCGCAGTTGAAGATCAGACCGCCATCGGCGGTGATGACCGAGTCGGACTGTATCTGCATCCCGCAGGAGGGGATGAGCTGGATCTGCACCTGTTTATCCCCGGGCAACTGCGGCGACTTTTGCAGTCGCCCAACACCGTGATCGAGACAGAGCTCCACGGCCCAGTTGATACCGGTCAGCTCGAAGATGCCCGCCCCATCGTAATTGACCTGTTGCTTCTCGCGCCCGGATCCACTATCCCCTGCCGACAGATATTCCACGCCACCGAGCAGCACACCGCCAGGATTGGCATAGTCACTGATAAAGTCGATACCCGACATCAACTCCTTCATGACGATACGGGCACCACTATCGTCCGAGGCGGCGCTGCCCCCCTCCTGCAGCAGGGTAAAATTGTAGGCCTCATCGAGCCTCCCGTCACCCGATGCCATAGCCACGATGCTGCCAAAGACGAAAACCCAGTTGCTGTACTTGTCGTCGGCAACCAACCCCTGCAGTTGCGAGATGGCATAGCTGGTCTCATCCATCTGATAGGCACCGCTCTTTCCGCGGAAGAGGAACTCGGGAGCCATAAAGACGTTCAGTGTAGTATCGCTATCAGGCGGTGATAAGTTATCGATACGGTTATACGCCGTATCGATAGCCCGCCGCAGCAACTGGCAGCGTGCATCAATATCCTGCTGCGGGTCATCTAACCCAAGATAGGTGCCGCTGGGCATCAACCCATCCTTGAACTGCGGCTGCTTCGGTGCGGTGTTGATGTCATAGGCGATAAAGCGGATATTCTCAATGCTCATTACATGCTCCTTGCGCTCTTTTCCCAGGACTATTACGGTCCATAGGTAAATTTGATGATGTAGTTGACGTAGATATTCTTCGGACGGCTCTCGTACTCTGATGTGCGTACCGCCTCGCTCTGGTCCGGACAGTCGCTGTCGGCAGGTCCTCCGCTACAGCCATTGCCGACGTTCGGGACGGCGGTCTCTTTGGTTCCGCCACAGGTGGTAGGCGTGCCGGGTTTGCTATAACTGTGGTAGTGCACCTGCAGTGCATCCTGCTGGGTCGAACCGACCCCCTCCGCCGTGCCGTGTGGCGCTTCGATTCGTTGGGAACTATCCGGGTCGTTACCGCTGCCAGCGTCGGTCCCTCTCAGGAAATAGCCGCGATAGTCGGGGAGTTTGAACTTGTCATCGGCACCGCCGTACCAATAGCCGAGCACACTGAACAGCTCCGCGTATTCACCTGCCGCCAGTTGTCGCCCATCACATACCATCCAGCCCCATGATTCGATAGGCGGCCCCGGTACACCTGTAGCGCCCAGCAGACAACCGTTACTATCGATCACGCCGGCAAAGGCGGTCACCGAACCGACCGGAACACCGGGATAGCCCGGTACTGTGTGGTGGGGTACAAAACCGGGAAGCTCAATCATCTCTCCCCTCCCTCGGTGCGCACTCCGGTAGCCCACACCCGGAGGAGTCGAGCAGCTGCATCGTGGTCGGTACCACGATCTCCCACGGCTCCCCGATCACCTGCTCCTCTACCGGGGGGACACTTCGCTGCCGCTTGATTTCGATGCACAATGGCGCATCGGCGGCAATAACGGGCTGGGTCGCTTCGTCTCCCGGCCAGAGAGAGCCGGTGGTCAGATAGTAGATCAGAGCCATCTCCCGCCCAGGCCGGGCGGGTAGCATCACCCGCGCCATATCGGCCTCAAGAAAGGCGCTGAACTGCTGGTCGCTCACCCGGTCTTCATCGTCGTAGGTGGGCAACAGGTCGCCACCGCTCTGGGTGAAGCGGTAGGAAATCTCCGCCCACTCGAACACCTCCTCAAAAAATTGCCGGTAGCGTGGCTGGTTGATGAGAAAGGGCGGCGGTCGGTTGTCACAATCAGGGGGCGAAGCGACCGGATAACCGACCAGCATCTCATGGCGCTGCAGCAACAGCTCTATACAGTCGCTTTTCAGGCTGCGCCTCTCAATCAACCGACTGAAACCCGGCGGTTGACGATAGTAGCGCGGTCGCTCTCCCGCCTGACGATAGAAACGCTCGCTCGCCTCGCGCGCCCCTCGGCTCAGTGAATCGTAGGTTTCGATCTGCCACCGGCTCAGCATGTGCGGCGCCGGCTCACAGATCACCCGAACACTGATGGAAAGAGTGTTGGCGGTCGGGGGCGAGACGCTATCCTCGAGCTGTGCAGCCATCACCGGCAGAACTCCCTCCTCCCCGAACTTATCCACACCATCAAGCTCGCTGTTGAGCGCCACCTTCTGCCCGCCAACCAGGATCGTGCACTCGCCGCTGCAGCGATCGGCGGGGATGCACTCCACCTTCACTCCCACAACGAGGTACCCCTCCGGCAGGGTGATCTCCCCCTGCTCACCACTGCGTAGGGTGTGCGAGACAACCTTTGTCGGGGCGGGCGCAGGGGTGATGGTCGCCACATTATAGTAGGCGGCAAGACGGGCACTGTTGTCGCTATCGATATCGCTATAGGTATTGATTCCCTGCTGCGCCATGCTGAGCGGCTTCTCCAGATCAACCCCCAGTTGCGCCTGCTCCTGGCGCACGAAGCGGGCCGCCGGGTCACACACGATAAACTCGACCATCAGCCGGGTACCGTAGTTGACCACATAGGCCTGATAGACCCGATTGAGCCAACGATAGACGCCGATATAGTCCCGCTTGCCCCGACGGTTGTCGAAGGTACTCTCCCGTGCCGTCTCGCTCTCATCCAGCGCGCTGTGGCTGCGCAGACGCTCGACCCTGCGGTTGACCTGGTTGATACTTTTATCGAGAAGCTGCCGGGCCAAACGGGTACGATCGCGACTACCCGGGTTGGCCCCGGCACTGCTGCTGTGGGTGACCTTGCCGCCTAGGGTGGCCTGGGTGGGAGGGCCGTAACTGCTCGTCAGGTCGTTATAGTCATCGGTGACGACACGCTCCATCAGTGTCCGCCGCAGCTCATCGACCAGCTTATCCTGCTGTTCACTGGCGGTATCGCTGCTCTTCTCACCACGGATATGGTTGTTCTGCTCCACCGCCAGCTGCCGGTTGGCGATCTTGTGGGAGACCAGTCTCCTCTCACCCGCCATGATGTTCTCGATGTGGGCGATATCCCCGCCCTGATAACGCATAAAGCGCTGGCGTAGCATCTGTAAATCGCCAATGGCATAGGGCTCAATCCACCCCTTCTCACTGTTAGGGGGAGAGCTCAAATGGTTAGCCGGCATCGGCAGGGGGAAGAGGGTCTCGGGCAACAGGACCTGGGCGGAGGCCAACTGCTGCAGCAGTTGCGCATCGATTGCGTCACGCTGGGTGGCAAAGCAGTAAGTCAGCAGATGGCAGGCGATCAACAGCTCTCCCAAGGCAAGCATATGCTGCTGCTGTTGCGGTGTCGCCAGGTCGTCATCAGCCATGATCAGCATGGCGAAATAACTCGCCCAGATCCGCTCCACGGTCTGTTGGTATGGCGCCCCGATAAGATAGGTGACAAGCTCCGCGACCGGTATCCCCAGCAGCTCTGGCAAGGCTTGCTCCAATCCATCCCCATCGAGTTGCGGGCGCTCGTGAACGAACTCCAATACAGAGAAAAATCTCACCATCGGTAGTGGCAGCGACTCGCTTGCCTCCACGTACTCTCCGCAAAAGGGGGGCAACCCGGCGCTAAAACTTTCCGCCAGAGCCTCCATCGCCCGGCGCGCATCGGCACTGCCGGAGCGAACCAACCTCTCAAGCTGACGGGTAAAGCCACTTCCCGGAGGACTGAGTTCAACCGCGTTATACACGGCGAAATTTATCGCCAGTGTGTCACGGTCTAACTTCGGCCAGCGGCGTAGATAGATGTAGGGGAACAGACTGTCATCCGCCGACTTTGCGTGATCGAATATAGGGGTCGGGGAAGGTTCGGGGGGATAGGGGGTAGGCGGTTCGGGTTCAGGCTGTGGCTCAGTGCAAAGCGGGATCTCCACCATACACCCTTCAAAATGGGAAACCTCGCCATCTGGATGAAGCTGCTTGATCTCCCCCCAGACACACCTCAGGCTCAAGCTGTGCGTCAAAGTCCTAAAACGCAATGTTCCCGATACCCCGACAGCGGTTCGGAAGGAGTCGGGTAAAAGCAAAACAGCTCCATCACCCGGGATGACCGCTTCGGCCCTGTCAGCTGGCGAAGTTATCAGGTAGGCAGACACCACTACACTGCAGGGTGGCGCAAGATCCGGGGCTGCGCTAAAGGTAAAGACCAACTCTCCTTCCGCACTACTCCATTGCGCTTTCGTCTCCTCAGTCACTGGTGCATCTCCAAACTCAAACAATACCGGTGGTAGCCGCCCCCAATCCAGGGGCGGCCTGAGCCATCAACCCATGACGACGTTTTCGAGCTGGAAGGTGATCGGGGATGAGCCACAACCCGGACCACCGCCCATAGCGACCACATCGGCACTGGCGATACCCAACAGGGAAAGTTCGGTATTGACCTCCGACATAATCGCCGAGTTCATCACCTCTCCCTCAACCACCTGGGAAACCGCACCGATCCAGATCGTGGGCTTGAACTCGAAAACGGCCTTCTGCTCCGGGGCGATGCCGGTCTTGACCGCGAGCAATCTGCCATCCTTGTAGCAGTTGGCGTTGATGGCGCCAGACTGCAGTCCATTGTTCAATTGCACCTCCTTGGAGGAGCTGCCTACCCCGCTATGGACCAGTTTGTGCCCGGAAGAGGTCTGCACCACGCTATACAGGTTGCCGTTCTCCGCCGGGATCTCGGGCATGTAGTTGCCATTGCAGTCGCTGGCACCGACCGCCATCTCCATGGGGAAGGTGAAGGGGTGGTAGTCGCCCTGACCGCAATTTTTAATCACCTTCCAGGCCACCGCCAACTCATCAAAGCTGGTGGAGACATTTTTCTGGAAAATGACATACTCCGAGTTGTTCGCGTCGTTGGTTCGATTGATAAAACGCAATTTGATATCCATGTTGCTACTCCTTTTTGCTTAAATGTAACGGCATGCCTGATGCCGCTTTATGCTCTCCGCCACCGCTCCATCTGGGGTCAATAGGTCACGACATTCTCCAGATGAAACTGGATGGCTACGGAGTCGGTTGCGCAACCGCCGCCGGCCATCACGATATCGGCACTGGCGATTGCATTAAGGTTGTAAAATTGACGAATTCCCACTAAATTTTTCCTGGCTATAAATGCTCCCTCGGCTACACCGTAACAACTGGCGACGCTAATGCTGCTAGTAGGTGTGAACAGCGCCTTCTGCCCGGGGGCGAGAGCGGATTTACTGGCAACAATACGGCCGGTGCGTAGCAGGTGCATATCGAGTGCCCCTATGGGTAGACGGTTGACCACCGATAAGGTGTGACACTGGAGTGCCGTCCCATCCTGTTCCAATCGACGCCCACTCGTTTGAGGGGAAACCGTGTAGTTGCTCCCCAGTTGAACCGGTAGATGGGGCGAGTAGTTTCCATAGTAGTCACTCACAGTGACCTCCATATGGTGGTCAAAGAGAAACGGGTGATAACACCCTTTGCCACAACGCCGTATCACCCTCCACGCCCGGGGAAACACACGTCGATCTTTTCCCGTCTCCTCCTGAAAGAGGACGATATCGGGGGGCGTCGGTGCATCAGAACGGTTCCAAAACCTGAGCTGCGTCATCATCACGGGACTACTTATTGCCTCCATTCCTGGCGCTGTAACAACCAGCCGACTCGGCCACCTTCGCCAATCGTGAGGAGTGATAGTTCTCATACCTTGCCCCTTTGGCCTCCTCCTCACGATAGCGTCTGCGGATGTTGCCAATCTGGCGATAGGTGAGACCGAAACGCTTAACCAATTGGCTGCGGCTCACACCCTGGCGGCTGAGCTGAATGATCTCCAGATCCCTCTCCGCACGGATAAAGCTGTCCACCTTTGGCAGCTCCAACGTCTCACCGGCATACTCGGCACAAAGTTTGTCAAATGCGTGCTCACTGATGACGTCCCAAACGCCGGCCCGGTAAGAGTGGCCTTTCGGGATATAGCGCCGGCTCCCGCCACAGGCACGCAGTAGCCTCACTGTCTCGACCAGACCGATCAGTTCCACGAGCTCTCTTGCCTTCTGCGGGAGAAAACGGAAGATGCCGACACCTGCGGTCGTTACTCCCGTATCCTGTGCGTAACTCCCTCCTCCCATCACTGCTCCCTAGTGAACCTTGCTCTCACCGTCACGTTCCACATTGGCTCTTAGTGTACGGGAGTGACCCTATGGAATAAGGGGGAAACAATTCCCCTGAACTCCTCTAAGGGAGGCTAGAGAGTAAGCCCCCTCAGCCAGGCGTAGGATCCTTGACCGGCTGTTCAGACCGTCCCATGCCGACTGGGTGATATCGCGGACTCACTACCGTAAGGTAGTGTGCATGCCGTAAGGGTTGAGGATGAAATCTTTACGAATCGTGTGTGGTGTGTGTAGGGGGGGGGGAAGGCTAAGAGTATGGCGACCGTATCGAGAGGCAGTAGCTATTCCACGCTCAGGCAGCGAAACTGTCACTAGTGGTCCATGCGGGAAATAATATCATTCTAAGAGCCCCGCTAATGAGTCAAGGCAAGGCGCACTGCGCAGGGGAATGGCTGGCCCTTTCCAAGCAGTGCAACGCCGCATTGGCTCATTAGCGGGACTCCCTGTGGACCGGCTGAGAGTGACATTATTTCCCGCATGGACCACTAGGGGGATGGCGATGCAGACTAGCAAAATCTAGTCAGAGTTCAGGGGGTGAGGTGAGGCGAGGCTTGATGGTGTTTATCCGTACACTGCTATATCGTGAAGTATTACACTCTGCCTTAATCAAATAAACCACATGACACACAAAAGCCCGCTTGCGCGGGCTTTTTCGTTTCACCATTCAGTAACGTTCAAGGCATCTCGTCCTGCTCGGCCCCCTCCTTCTCCACCGGCATCAGATCCTCTTTGCTCACCCCCAGGGCGAGGGCGGTGGAGCTGGCGACGTAGATGGAGGAGTAGGTCCCCACCAGTACACCAATCAGTAGCGCCGTGGCGAAGCCGTGGATCACCTCGCCACCGAAGTAGAACAGCGCCAGTAGCACCAGCAGGGTGGTGAAGGAGGTCATCAAGGTGCGTGACAGGGTCTGGTTGAGGGAGGTGTTGACCACCTCTTCGGAGCTCCCCTTGCGCACTTTACGGAAGTTCTCGCGAATGCGGTCAAACACCACGATGGTGTCGTTGAGGGAGTAGCCGATCACGGCCAGCACCGCCGCCAACACCGTCAGGTCAAACTCCAGCTGCAGCAGCGAGAACAGACCCAGGGTGAGAATGACATCGTGCACCAGGGCGGCGACCGAGCCCACCGCGAAGCGGTATTCGAAGCGCAGGGCGACGTAGATGAGGATGCCGATGAGGGCGTAGATCATCGCCAGCCCGCCATCGTTGGTCAACTCCTCGCCCACCTGCGGTCCGACAAACTCTACCCGACGCCGCTCCACCGCCGGCTCCTCCGCCTTGAGCGCAGCGAAGAGCTGGTCGCTGAGCTCTGCACTGGTCACCCCTTCACGCGGGGCGATGCGGATGAGCACTTCGGTGGCGGCACCGAAGTGCTGCACCACGGCATCGTCGTAGCCCTGTTCGGCGAGGATATCGCGGATTTGCGATAGCTCGGCACTCTCGGTGTAGCCCACCTCGATGATGGTCCCGCCGGTAAAGTCGATACCGAAGTTGAAGCCACGGGTGGCGATCGAACCGATGGCCACCAAAATCAGCAGCAGTGAAAGCATCATGGCCGGCTTGCGCAGGCCGAGGAAGTTGATCTGGGTCTCTTTATTGAACAGTTGCATCGTCCTTCCCCTTTAAATCGACAGTTTGGACAGGCGCTTGCTGCCCACGGTCAGGTTGACCACCGCGCGGGTCACCATGATTGCGGTGAACATGGAGGTGATGATCCCGATCGAGAGGGTGATGGCGAAGCCCTTGATCGGCCCGGTGCCGAAACTGAACAGCACCACCGCAGCGATGAGCGTGGTGATGTTGGCATCGGCGATGGTGGAGAAGGCCTTGGCGTAGCCGGAGTGGATCGCCGCGTGGGGGGTGTTGCCGTGATAGAGCTCTTCGCGAATCCGTTCGAAGATCAGCACGTTGGCATCTACCGCCATCCCCACGGTCAGCACGATACCGGCGATACCGGGCAGAGTGAGCGTAGCCTGAAGCAACGAGAGCACAGCGACGATGAATACCAGATTCAGTGTCAGCGCCAGATTGGCGACCACGCCGAAACCTTTGTACCACAGCGCCATGAACGCCAGCACAAAGACGAAGCCGATCACCACCGAGGCGAAGCCCTTGTCGATGTTCTCCTGCCCCATGCTGGGGCCGATAGTCCGCTCTTCGACGATCTCCATCGGTGCGGCCAGGGCGCCGGCTCGCAGCAGCAGGGCGAGGTTGTGCGCCTCTTCCATGCTGTCCAGCCCGGTGGTTTGGAAGCGCTTGCTGAAGACGCCGCGTATTACCGCCACGCTGATCACCTCTTCGACCCGCTTGCTCACGCGCTTTGGCTCGCCGTTGACCATGCGGGTCTCGGTCTTGGTCTCGATAAAGACCACCGCCATGCGCTTGCCCACATTCTCGCGGGTGTTGTCGAGCATCTTGCGCGCCCCCTTGGAGTCGAGGGTAACGCTCACCTGCGGGCCGCCGCTCTGCTGATCGATGCCAGAGGCGGCGTCGATGATCTGATCACCGGTAACGATGACCCGCTTCTCCAGCAAGATGGGCTGGCCGTTGCGCTCTTTATAGAGCCGGGAGCCGAAGGGGACTCGACCGGCCAGGGCGTCTTCAACGTCATTCTCCTCATCCACCATGTGGTACTCAAGGGTGGCGGTGGCGCCAATAACATCCTTGGCCCGGGCGGTATCCTGTACGCCGGGTAGCTGCACCACGATGCGTGACTCCCCCTGCTGCTGGATCACCGGCTCGGCCACACCCAGCTCATTGACCCGCTTGCGCAGGGTGGTGATGTTCTGTTTGACCGCAAAGCGCTTGGTCTCCTGCACCTCGTTATCGCTGAGGGTGGCGTAGAGATAGGGGCTGCCGTCACTCAGCGCCTCGTCGACCACCAGCTCCCGGTACTCTCTGCGGATCACATCGTAGGCGCGTTCACGCTCAGCCTCGTCGCGGAACTTCACCTCGACACGCCCACTCTCCGCCGAGATGGTGAGATAACGCACCTTCTCCTCGCGCAGCAGGGAGCGGATGTCACTGACATAGCGCTCCACCGCCTGGGTGATGGCGGCGTCCATATCCACATCCATCAGGAAGTGGACGCCACCGCGCAGATCCAGCCCCAGATACATCGGCATGGCATTGAACTGGCGCAGCCACTCCGGGGTGGCGGGGGCCAGATTCATGGCCGTGGTATAGCTATCGCCCAGCGCCTCACGCACCGGCTGGTAGGCCTTGAGCTGTGTATCGGTGTCGGCAAAGCGCACCAGCAGGGCATCCGGAGTCACCTCCAGCCTCTTGTAGGTCAGCCCTTCGCGCTCGAGCACCTGGATCACGGTATCTCGGGCATCCTCGTTAATCTCGGCCATGCGATTGGCCGAGATCTGCAACGCCGGGTCGTCACCGTAGAGGTTGGGCAGTGCGTAGATCCCCCCGAGGAGGATCAGGGTGACGATAAGCAGATACTTCCAAAATGGATAGCGATTCATTATTCAGTTACACCCAATACAACAACCGGCGCAGTTGCGCCGGTTCGAGAATGTGGACAGTCGGGGTTCAGAGGCTTTTGATAGTGCCTTTGGGCAGCAGGCTGGCGACCGCCTCGCGCTGCACCTTCACCTGCAGGTTATCGGCCAGCTCCAGCTCCAGATGCTGCTCGCCCACCTCCAGGATCTTGCCATAGAAGCCACCCTGGGTGAGAACCTCATCCCCCTTGGAGAGGGCCTCGACCATCTTCTTATGCTCCTTGGCGCGCTTGGATTGCGGTCGGATCAGCAGAAAGTAGAAGACAATGAAGAGGATAATGAAGGGAAAGATCGCCTCCAGCAGGCCGGGTTGCTGCGCAGCAGCCGGTGCGGCCTCCGCCATGGCGTCGGAGATGAAAAAGCTCATAGTGGTTCCTTAACTCGCGTTGTCGTTAAAAGATTCGTGGCGCCTATTATGGCACAGGCGGCAGCGGTTGTGACCGCCGCGCATAGAAGTCGTTCACAAACGCCTCCAGCTCCCCGGCCCCGATCGCCTCGCGCAATCCACGCATAAGACTCTGATAATAATAGAGATTATGAATCGTATTGAGCCGCGCGCCCAGGATCTCACCGGTCTTCTCCAGGTGGCGCAGATAAGCGCGCGAGTAGTTGCGGCAGGTATAGCAGTCGCAGGCGGGGTCCAGCGGGCCGGTAGCGTGGGCGTGGACCGCGTTGCGGATCTTCACCACCCCCTCGCTAGTGAACAGATGACCGTTGCGGGCATTGCGGGTGGGCATCACGCAGTCGAACATATCCACCCCGCGGCGCACCGCCTCAACGATATCCTCCGGCTTGCCCACCCCCATCAGGTAACGCGGCTTATCAAGGGGCATGTGGGGGGTGATCCCCTCCAGGGTAGCCATCATCTCCTCCTTGGGTTCACCCACGGATAGACCGCCGATGGCATAGCCATCGAAACCGATCTCCAGCAACCCGGCCAACGACTCACGGCGCAGCTCAGGGTACATGCCCCCCTGAACGATGCCGAATAGGGCGTTGGGGTTTCCGCCGGTCGCTCCCGGCGTCCTGCCTCCCGCGACACTTGCACTTCCCTGTGCATCGGTCGCTCCTGGCGTCCTGCCTCCCGCGACACTTGCACTTCCCTGTGCATCGAACGCGACCCGGGAGCGCTTGGCCCAGCGCAGGGAGAGCTCCATCGAGGCGCGCGCCTCGGCCTCGGTGGCCGGATAGGGGGTGCACTCATCGAAGATCATCACGATATCGGAGCCCAGCTCCCGCTGCACCTGCATCGACTCCTCCGGCCCCATGAAAACCTTGGCCCCGTCCACCGGCGAGGCAAAGGTGACCCCCTCCTCGGTGATCTTCGCCGCTGTCGGCGTCCTGCCTTTCGCGGCACTCGCACCTCCCTGTGCGTCGCGCATAGCTCCGAGGCTGAAGACCTGAAAACCGCCCGAGTCGGTGAGGATGGGCCCCTGCCAGTGCATAAAGTCGTGCAGATCGCCGTGCTCGCGGATGATCTCGGTACCGGGACGCAGCATCAGGTGAAAGGTGTTGCCGAGGATGATCTCGGCCCCCACCCCCTCGAGCTCCTCCGGGGTCATCGCCTTGACCGTGCCGTAGGTACCCACCGGCATGAAGGCCGGGGTCTCCACCGTGCCGCGCTCGAAGGTCAAGCGACCACGGCGAGCCTGGCCGTCCTGGGTAAACAATTCAAATTTCATGGGAATACTCACCGCAAAGGCGCAAAGAACGCAAAGAAATCACAAAAAAGGGCCGGAAAACCTTTACCTCAATTTCTGTCATTAACGTGATACTGGCAAAAATCGGGACAACACCGGCACCTGGGACAGTGGCACACTCAGACATCTAACTTTGCGCCCTTTGCGCCTTCGCGGTGCATTTTTGTCGATTATCAGGAAAAATCAGCATCGCGTCACCGTAGCTGAAGAATCGGTACTTTTCCTTCACTGCATGGCGGTAGGCGGCCATGGTTTGCTGGTAACCGGCAAAGGCGCTGACCAGCATCAGCAGGGTCGACTCGGGCAGGTGGAAGTTCGTGATCAGTGCATCGATCACACGAAAATCGTAACCGGGGTAGATGAAGATATCGGTCTCACCGCTGTAGGTGGCCAGCTCACCGCCATTCGCCCGTGCCGCCGACTCCAGCGAGCGGACCACGGTGGTGCCCACCGCCACCACCCGGCCTCCGCGGGCGCAGGTGCGGGCCACCGCCTCGACAACCTCTTGAGACACCTCGATATACTCTGAATGCATATGATGTTCGCGGATATCGTCCACCCGCACCGGCTGGAAGGTGCCGGCCCCCACATGCAGAGTCACATAGGCCGACTCGATGCCCATCTCGGCCAGCTGCTCCAGCATCGCCTCGTCAAAGTGCAGGCCGGCGGTGGGAGCAGCCACCGCCCCCTCCTTGCGGGCATAGACCGTTTGGTAGCGCTCATCGTCGCTCTGTCCCGCCTCGCGCTCGATATAGGGCGGTAGCGGCATGCGGCCATACTGCTTGAGCAGATCCAGCACCGAATCCGGGAAACGCAGCACAAACAGTGACCCTTCACGCCCGCTCACCTCGACCTCAACCGCCTGCTCAAGCGTCAGCCAGCTGCCGGACCCGGGTGACTTGCTGGCCCGAACATGGGCGAGAACCTCCCGCTCGCCGGTAATGCGCTCCACCAACACCTCCACCGCGCCGCCACTCTCCTTACGCCC
>JBNJGC010000045.1:13465-16548 GCA_051747405.1 Pseudomonadota bacterium | reverse complement strand
GGATGGCTTCGCCAGTTGACGGTAACCGTACGCCCCTCCTCGGCCGCTTCATCAAGCATATCGAAGATATTCATCAAACCCTTAGAGGCACTGCTATTGAAATAGATCAGCTCGATATCCATGGTTACCGGGTCACCGTCTTCCAGACCGGCAAGATAGGCTTCGAGCCAGGAGAAGATCGGGCCAAAAAAGGCCGCGGCATTCTCCGGATAGCATTCGCCCCTGATCTCCAGATGATTACTCTGCGGGTCGAAACTCACATAGGGTGACGATTTCGTCTGTTCGAGGGTAAATTTATCCATAACGCAGCACCACTTAGACGACAACTTTTAATGAAAAAAACGTAAACTCATCATTGACAGGTCTGAAGCTGAATTCAATGGGTTTACTCGACTTGCGCGCCATCTCCAGAAAACCGAGCCCTGCTCCCTTTTGCGTCATATCCAGACGCCTTTTGCGCTCCTGCTTATAGCGCGCCTTAAGCTCGTCGCGATTCATCGCAGCGATGGCTGCAAGCTGCTCCTCCAACGAATCAGCATCCTGCGGATAGATGTAGTTTCCACAGGTGACGAAGAACTTCCCGTCCTCGGCACCCACGCAGACGATACCGGTCCCGATCTCCGGCTCGGGCTCCGGCTCATCCCCTGCGGCTGCCATGCGCTGCGCAGAATATCTGATAATATTCTGCATCTGCTCTATGACCACCGCAAAGACCTTGTTGGTCACATTAAAATCATTCTCCTCCAGCGCAAACGTGGTACGGAGCGTATCACCGATACCCTCCAGCGTTTGCTGGGTTACGGGGCCTGCGTAAACAAACAGCAAGCCCTTTGTAACCATCTCTTTATTAAATTCGTACAGATTTTGAATCATATGGGTCTGCACCTTTTTCTACTTAACAGTTCTATCCCTTCTGCTCCCCTGTTACACCGCCCCCATCTCCCCGACACCCTGCAGCACACATGCTGTGGGCGTACTGAAGGACGGCTCCGACCTCGCCCGGAATCGCTGTAAATGTGATCTCGGTAAGACCTCCCTCGCCGGACCCGGTCACCTTGGCGTAGATATCGCCGCGCATGGCATTGCCGTGATGATCAAGGAGCTCGATCTTCAGGTTATCCAGCGCAGCCAGCTCCAGCTCAGGGGCGTGGATATCGGCACGGCTGACACCGAGTCGGACCAGCTCGGCTTCAGCCGGAGGGGTTTTAATATATTTGCTCGACAGGACGGCAACGCGCAGGCGCATGGGGAAGAAAAGCCGGCAGGGTTCATCTTTCTGATCTTCCCGCAAGGGGACAGAGAGGTTGTAGTCACCGCCGACACCTCCCACCTCATAGACGGTTAGCGGCGCCTTTAGCCCCTTGCCGGTGATCTCCATGGAGCTGTCGATGCGCAGCGTGTCGCCACACTCATCGGCAGTGGTTTGCGATATCAAAACCTGACCACCGATGGTGAAGGACTCGATCCGGGCGGTCAGGTTGACATGGCGACCGGTGACACCAAATTTAACCCGTTTGGTGGAGCCGATATTCCCTACCACGACATCGCCCGTGTTGATCCCCACGCCCATGGAGACCCCCGGATAGCCCTGTGCACGATTGCGGAGATTGACCTCGTTCATCTTCTCCTGCATCTCAACGGCGCAGGCCACTGCACGCAAGGCGTGATCGCTCCGCGCAACCGGCGCCCCGAAGATCGCCAAAATCGCATCACCGATAAACTCCAGAATAACGCCACCATGAGCGATGATGATCTCGGTCATCGCTTCGAGAAAGTTATTGATGATGTTGACCACCTCTTCGGGGGAGAGGTTTTCACTCATGCTGGTGAAGCCCCGCAAGTCGGTCATCAGTATCGTGATGTGGCGCTTCTCTCCACCAAGATTCAAACCGTCGGGGGATTGCAGGATCGAGTCGACCAGCTCATCCGAGGTGTATCGACCGAAGACCTCTTTGATAAAGTCATTTCGCGTCTCCAGGGCCGAGTTGAGTTCATTCAATCGGCTCTGCTGTTTATCGCTGAGGGCGATGACCCGTTTGAGCTGTTTGTATGTTCTGCGGTACGCCTTGAGTAGGTCTCGAAACTCTTTGTAAACCGCGCTGTCCTTGCACGCCGGATCTTTGAGTGTGGCATTGGCCCGCGCCAAGGCCTCCTCTTCAGCCTTGAACAGCGTCTCGTCAGCGGCGTTATCCGTAGTCCTGCGCTCTTCCCTACCCATGACCCTGTACCATCTTGGCGATGAAAAAATCGGTTAGCACCACGCGTCCACTCTGCCTGCCGACCACGGCCAACCCGGCGTGAGGCGCTAGCGGGGTTGCTGATACCATCAATGAGCGGAATGAACGCATACTAAGCCAATCTCCGCAGCTTGGTTGAATATCCGCCATCGCGTCTCAACGCTCTGCGCGTACGACACGATTGCGGCCACCGGTCTTGGCGGCATAGAGGGCGTCATCTGCCCGGTTCATCAGACTCTCAATCCCGTCGTCCTGGGCCCCGTAGGTGGCCGCGCCGATAGAGCAGGTAAATTGAAGCGGCCCTTTATCGGTATCAAGAACAATCTCGGAGACTGCCTGACGCAGCCGCTCGGCAACCGCTAGCGCCTCCTCGGCATCGGCCTCCGGCAGTACGATAGCAAACTCCTCCCCCCCAAGCCGACCGACGGTATCGTGGGGGCGCATACTCTCTGTAAGGGTCTGTGCCAGGCGTTTCAGGGCATCATCCCCGATACCGTGTCCGTAGGTATCATTGACGCTTTTGAAGTGATCCACATCGACCATCAAGAATGAGAGCGGATGGGCCTGACGGGTACAGCGCGTCACCTCATCGGCGGTGATGGAGATGAAGTGGCGGCGATTGGCAACGCCGGTCAGACTGTCGGTAGTGGCCAGTCGCCGAAGCTCCTCCTCAAGGCGCTTGCGCTCGGTCATATCTTCCTTGACTGCAACGAAGTGGGTGATTCCCCCCTCTTCGTCGGTAATCGGCGCAATGCAGCAGTTCTCCCAGTAGAACTCGCCATCCTTGCGCCTATTGAAGAGCTCTCCGCGCCACTCCCGCCCGGCGGTGATGGCCTGCCAAAGCTC
>JBNJGC010000045.1:0-13365 GCA_051747405.1 Pseudomonadota bacterium | reverse complement strand
CCAAGCTCCGAAATGCGCTTCAGCAGCTCGGGACTCAGCTCTTTGAAAAGAAAATTTTCAGCCAGTACATGATGTTCGCGCGTCGCTGACACAGCCCCCCCCCTCTCGCACTCAAATCCCTGTGAAAGTGTTCCGATACACCCGAATGCTCTATCTGAATCGGACAGGATACCGGATCACCGTTAACAGAGCGTTAATTCAGGGAAAAGGGGCGAGATTGGGAGGAAAAGGCGGGATTTGGCAGGCTGACGGGGGGATCTTTGCATGCAAAGCCCCCCTTTTTTCTTTCGCATCAGCGCCTGTCAGGGGCGAAGCGACTCCGCGCCGTCCATGTAGCGGCGCAGCGCCTCGGGGACAGTGACACTGCCATCGGCCTGCTGGTAGTTCTCCAGGATCGCCACCAGGGTGCGGCCCACGGCCAGGCCGGAGCCGTTGATGGTGTGCACCAGATCAGGCTTTTTCATATCGGCGGCGCGCCAGCGGGCCTGCATGCGGCGGGCCTGGAAGTCGCGGAAGTTGGAGCAGGAGGAGATCTCGCGATACTTGCCCTGCCCCGGCAGCCAGACCTCCAGGTCGTAAGTCTTGCAGGCGGAGAAGCCGATATCGCCGGCGCAGAGGTTCATCACCCGGTAGGGCAGCTCCAGCTTCTGCAGCACGGTCTCGGCATGGCCGGTCAACGCCTCCAGCGCCTCGAACGACTGCTCCGGATGGACGATCTGCACCAACTCCACCTTTTCAAACTGGTGCTGGCGGATCATGCCGCGGGTGTCGCGCCCATAAGAGCCCGCTTCACTGCGGAAGCAGGGGGTATGGGCGGCGAACTTGAGCGGTAGCCGCTCTGCCTCGATGATCTGGTCGCGCACCATGTTGGTCAGCGGTACTTCGGCGGTGGGGATGAGGTAGTAGTCATGCTCCCCCTCGAGGGCGAAGAGATCCTCCTCAAATTTGGGCAGCTGGCCGGTCCCGCGCAGTGAGTTGCTGTTGACGATGTAGGGGACGTAGGTTTCGCTGTAGCCGTGCTCGGCGGTGTGCAGATCCAGCATAAACTGGATGAGCGCCCGATGCAGCCGGGCCAACGGCCCGCTCATGACGGCAAAACGCGAGCCGGTCAGTTTGCTGGCGGTGTCGAAGTCGAGGCCGCCGAGGCGCTCACCGACATCCACATGGTCCAGCGGCTCAAAGTCGAACGCCCGCGGTTCACCCCAGCGGCGGATCTCGACGTTGTCCTCATCGTCACTGCCGTCGGGCACACTCTCATCCGGAAGGTTGGGGATCCCCATGAGAATACTGTTCAACCGCTCCTGCACCTCACCTAGGCGGCCCTCGGCCTGCTTGAGCTTATCGCCCAGGTCGGCCACCGCATCCAGCAGCGGCTGGATATCCTCGCCGTTGGCCTTGGCCTTGCCGATCGCTTTGGAGCGGCTGTTGCGTTCGCTCTGCAGGGTTTCGGTCTCCACCTGAAGCGCCTTGCGTTCGGCCTCCAGGTCACTGATGGCGGCACTGTCCAGCTCATAGCCGCGGCGCGCCAGTTGCTGCGCCACGTAGTCGATGTCGGTGCGGATAAGACGGGGGTCAAGCATCGGTTTGCTGTCCTTTGATTTTCGGGTTATTCGCTAAGGTTGATTTCGGCCTGCCAGCTGAGCATATGGCCGGGCTTCACGCTGTCCTCCAGGTGCTCCATGATGGTGTGCGCCTTGTCCGGATCGTCGAAAAACTCCACCACCAGCGGCAAGTCGAGCGACAGGTTCATCAAGCGGCTGGTGTGGAGCTCCCCGGAGTCGCCAAAGCCGGCGATGCCGCGGAAAACGCTCACGCCGCGGACATGCTCCCAGTCGTGGAGCCTTTTGAGCAGGCTCTCCAACTGCGCATGCCCCTCGCTGAGGTAGATGCGCACGACGGTCACTTGTGTTTGCTTCATAGCTCTCTCCCGGCCATCACGCCGAGCCATGCGGCGCCGATACAGAGGGTGACGCTGAGCAGGATGTTGGCCACGGCCCGCAGTAGGTTCCCCGCTTCGAGGAGGTTCAGCGTCTCCAGTGAGAAGGTGGAGAAGGTGGTAAAGGCGCCCAGCAACCCCACCATGAGAAAGGCGCGCCACTCCGGTGCCAACGCCAGCCGCTCGGTGAGCAAGACATAGCACAGCCCCATCAGTAGCGAACCGAGCAGGTTCACCACCAGGGTACCGTAAGGAAAGGCCCGCCCCAGCAGCGCATAGCTCCAGCCGGAGAGCCAAAATCTGAGGACGGCGCCAAGGGCGCCGCCTCCGGCGATGGCCAGAAGCTGTTTCATCGGGCTGCTACGGGATTCATCATGGGCGCTATTCTACCCGACTCATGCACGGGCATCACCCGCTGTCGCCGCAACCACAGGCGTCCCCCTCTCCCAACAGGGCACGAAAGGCCGCTTCGGGTAGCGGTTTGCTGAACAGGTAGCCCTGGTAGGCGAGACAGCCGTTCTGCTGCAGGAAGTCAAGCTGCGCTTCGGTCTCCACCCCTTCGGCGATGACCGCCAGCCCCAGGTGGTGGCTCATGGCGATAATCGTGGCGACAATGGCGTCACCCCCCTGATCATTGTGAATACTGTTGGTAAAGGATTTGTCAATCTTCAGCTTATGCAGCGGCAAATCCTTTAGATAGGCGAGCGAGGAGTAGCCGGTGCCGAAGTCGTCGATAGCAAAGCGCACACCCAGCGTGCTCAGGTGCCGAATCTTGCCCACTGCGCTTTCGATATTATCCACCAGCATCCCTTCGGTGAGCTCCAGCTCCAGCCTCTCACCGGCGACACCGCTGCGCTGCAGACAGCGCTCGATGGTCTGCACAAAATCCTCCTGGCGGAACTGCCGCGGGCTGACGTTGACCGCAACCGCCTCGAGCCGACACTCAGGACCGAGTCTGTCCAACTCCACCAGCAGATCCACCGAGCGGTTGAGCACCCACTCACCGATGGCGATGATCTGGCCGGTCTCCTCCGCCACCGGGATGAACTCATCGGGCGGTATCAAGCCACGCAGGGGATGTTGCCAGCGCAGCAGCGCCTCGGCACCGATGACCCGCCTGCCGCTATCGTATTGCGGCTGATAGTAGAGCTGCAGCTCCCCCCGCTCGATGGCGTAGCGCAGATCGTTTTGTACCATCAGGCGCTCCTCCACCGCCTGCTGCATCCCTGGCAGGAAGAACTGCACCCCGTTCCGCCCCGCCTCCTTGGCACGGTACATCGCCGCATCGGCCTGTTTGAGCACATCCTCCGCGGTGGTGTTATTGAGCGGAAAGAGGGCGATACCGATGCTCGGCGTTACATGCAGGATGTGCGTGTCGACGCTAAAGGGGCGCGAGAGGGCCTGCCTGACCATCTCCGCGATCTCCTGTATGTGGGTCACGGTGGCATCGGCGGTAGCACTGACCTCGGGGAAGAGCAGGACAAACTCATCCCCGCCCATGTGCGCCGCTGTGTCCTCCTCGCGGATGAGGGAGTTGAGTCTGGCGGCCAGCTGCCGCAACAGCTCATCCCCCAGGGCATGCCCCAGTGAGTCATTGATGGTCTTGAAGTGGTCCAGGTCGAGAAACAGCAGCGCTCCCATATGGTGGTGCCGCTGCGCGTGGGCTACCGCCTGCTCCAGGCGGTCCTGCAGCAGGCGGCGGTTGGGAAGCTCGGTGAGCGGATCGTAAAAGGCCTGACGCTCGAGCTGCGCCTCTGCCCGCTTGCGGGCGCTGATGTCGCTGAAGGTCACCACGGCACCGGCGATGCCGCCATCTTTGATGATCGGCTTGCTCTGATACTCCACCGGCAACGCTGCACCATCCTTGCACCAGAACACCTCGTCATTGAGAGAGTGGCTGCGAGCGCTGGCGATGGTATCGTTAATAGGGCACGTCTCCGGTGGGTAGGGGGTGCCGTCGGCGCGACTGTGGTGGATTGTGCGGTGGATCGACTGGCCGATGAGCTCATCGGCACTGAAACCGAGCATCTCCGTTGCCGCAGGGTTGACGAAGGTTGCGCTGCCCTCGGTATCGATGCCGAAGATCCCCTCCGCCGCCGACTCCAGCAACAACCGGTTGTGCTCGGTGCTCTCGTGCAGCTCCTCCAGCGCTTGCTCATGGGCAAAACGGGTATACAAAGTATGCAGCACGGTCTGGTTGGCGCGCCGTGCCGCCATGCCGGCCATTACGATAAACAGCAGCGTCATTCCCGCCATCAAGTAACTCAGCTTCTCTCCCTCGACAAAAAGCAGCCGCAGCAGCACCGGCAACAAGGTCAAATAGAGAAAGAGATTAACCGAGACCAGACTGGCAGAGAGGGTGGTTACCGAGCCGGCGACCAGGCCTGCGAGCATGAACACCAGAAACATCTGGTGGATCGGCTCGCCGGCGGGGAACAGCAGCAGCCCACTACTGCCCCAGACCAACCCGGAAACTGCCACACTCAGATTGAAGCGGCGCAGCCAGGTTGGGGCGGCCACGCGGTTGCGCCCCCGCCGGTACCAGCGGAGCAGCCAATAGCGGCCCCCAAGCAGCAGCCCCACCAGCAGCAGCCATAGCGCCACGAAAGCTCCGGACACCACCGGCAGTTGCACCAGCGACAGCACCACGGCATTGATCAGGATGGCGACCAGCGAGAGCGGCAGAGCGCCGAACAGCAGGTGATTCTGCTCAAGAATCAGCCGATCGGATAACCGGGCCTCTCCATATGAAGTGCGGAAGTTGACGTCAGAAAACAATCGTGGCACCTGGCACTCTAGTGGCGTTATCGAGCATGGATATTAACAGGAATGGGGAGGCCACAGAAGTGACTGGGCATGGCGAGCCAAGCTCTCATCGCCCCTTGAGGTACTGCTCATCCAGAGCGCGTAGGTGCTCGAGCTTCTCGGCGATCTTCTGTTCCAGCCCGCGAGGCACGGGCTGGTAATAGTGACGCGGCGCCATCCCCTCCGGAAAGTAGTGCTCACCGGCAGCGTAGCCCTCGGGCTCGTCGTGGGCATAGCGATAGGCGTGGCCGTAACCCAGCTCCTTCATCAACTTGGTGGGGGCGTTGCGCAGATGGATGGGAACCTCCTCCGAGCCGCCGCTGCGGGCATCGGCCATGGCGTTATTGTAGGCCATGTAGACCGCATTGCTCTTGGGCGCGCAGGCGAGGTAGACCACCGCCTGGGCGATGGCCAACTCCCCCTCCGGCGAGCCCAACCGCTCCTGCACATCCCAGGCGTTGAGCGCCAGCTGCAGGCCACGGGGATCGGCGTTGCCGATATCCTCCGAGGCCATGCGCACCACCCTCCGGGCCAGATAGAGCGGATCGGCGCCACCGTCGAGCATACGGCAGAACCAGTAGAGGCTGGCATCGGGGTTGGAGCCGCGCACCGACTTGTGCATCGCCGAGATCTGGTCGTAGAAGGCCTCCCCCCCTTTATCGAAGCGGCGCACACCGCCACCGGCGAGCACCTCATTGAGGCTCGCCTCCTGAATCACCTCCAGCCCCTCATCGTCCGGCTCGGCCAGATCCGCGGCGATCTCCAGCAGGTTCAGCCCACGACGGGCGTCGCCATCGGCCGCCTCGGCGATACGTCGGCGCAGTGGCTCTGCCAGCACGAGGTTACGTGCTCCCAGGCCGCGCTCCCGCTCCTCCAGGGCGCGGCAGAGGATGGTATCAACCTCCTCCGGACCCAGGCTCTTCAGCACATAGACACGGGCGCGGGAGAGCAGCGCGTTGTTAAGCTCAAACGAGGGGTTCTCGGTGGTGGCGCCGATGAAGGTGAAGGTGCCGTCCTCGATGTGGGGCAGAAAGGCGTCCTGCTGGGATTTGTTGAACCGGTGCACCTCGTCGACGAACAGCACCGTACCACGCCCCATCTGCCGGGCCTGGCGCGCCTGCTCCACCGCCGCACGGATCTCCTTGACCCCGGAGAGCACGGCCGAGAGGGTAAGAAACTGCGCCTCGGCGTGGCCGGCGATCATCCGCGCCAGGGTGGTCTTGCCGGTACCCGGCGGACCCCAGAAGATCATCGAGTGGAGATTGCCACTGTCGATCGCCTGGCGTAGCGGCTTGCCCTCGCCCAGCAGGTGCTGCTGGCCGAAAAACTCAGCGGGTGCACGCGGGCGCATGCGATCGGCCAGCGGCCTGAGCGCCTCGTTCTGCTCCCGCTCCTGTTGACCGAACAGATCCGTCACTGCGCCTCGCCGATCACATCCACGCCGGGCGGCGGCTCGAAGCTGAACAGCCCGCCATCCAGCCTCGGGTTACGCTGCACCGTCTCCAGATAGAGCCGGGTGGTCTGGCCGAAACCGTCCACCATCTCCATCGCCCGCAGGGTATCGCCCTCCAGGGCGAGGCGGACATAGTCGAAATTGCTGTCGCCGGCGCGGGGCTTGAGCATCAGCCACTGGAAACCCTCGTGGGCCCCCTCCTCCTCGATGGTGAAGTTCTCCGCCAGAGGCACCGCGCTGCTGAGCAGCAGCGCCGGGGTGCTGCCCAGGGCATCGTCCTGGGGCTTGACCGTCACCTGCTCCAGATCGCGGTCATACATCCAGATCTTGCCGCCGTCGGCGACGTAGAGCTGCTCGTAGGGGCTGGTGTAGTGCAGCCGAAAGCGACCGGGACGGGAAAGCCAAAGCTTGCCACGACTCTCTTCGATCAACTCACCCTTTGCCCCGGTGAGGCTCTGCACAAACTGCGCCTCCATGGTTGTCAGATCGGTGAGAAAGCGCTCCAGCCGTGCCTGGCCCTCACCGGCATGAACCAGCGCAGCGGCGCTCAGCAGGAGGAGCGTAAGGGTATATCTAAGGGAACTGTTCATCATAGCGTCTAATCCTTGGGTGGCGGCGGGGCCAGAACCTCTCGCGAGCCGTTGGGTTGCAGGGGGCTGACCACGCCGGTCGCCTCCATCTCCTCGACCATGCGGGCGGCGCGGTTGTAGCCGATTTTGAGCCGGCGCTGGATGCCGGAGACCGAAGCGCGACGGGTATCGGTGACGATCTGCACCGCCTCATCGTAGAGCGGGTCGACATCATCGCCGCCACCGCTACCGCCGTCGGTATCACCGGGGAAGAGCGGGCCACTGCTCTCTTCCATGCCGTTGATGATCTCATCCAGGTAATCGGGCTGGCCGCGCTTTTTGAGATCCTCCACCACGGCGTGCACCTCGTGATCATCCACAAAGGCGCCGTGCACTCGTAGCGGCGTCCCGTGACCCGGAGGCAGATAGAGCATATCGCCGTGGCCCAGCAGGGTCTCCGCCCCCATCTGATCCAGGATGGTGCGCGAGTCGATGCGCGAGGAGACCTGGAAGGCGATGCGGGTGGGGATGTTGGCCTTGATAAGCCCCGTCAACACATCCACCGAGGGGCGCTGGGTGGCCAGGATCAGGTGGATCCCGGCGGCCCGCGCCTTCTGCGCCAGGCGGGCGATGAGCTCTTCGACCTTCTTGCCCACCACCATCATCATATCGGCCAGCTCATCCACTACGACCACGATAAACGGCAGCGGTTCCAGATCGGGCCGTAGCGCCTCCTGTTCGGGGTCATCGGGAACCAGCGGCTGCCAGGTGGGGTCCTTGATCGGCTGCTTCGCCTCGATCGCCTCCCTTACCTTTTTGTTGAAACCACCGATGTTTCTCACCCCCATCGCGGCCATCAGCTTATACCGGCGCTCCATCTCGGCGACACACCAGCGCAGCGCATTGGAGGCGTCCTTCATGTCGGTGACGACGGGGGCCAGAAGGTGCGGGATCCCCTCATAGATAGAGAGCTCAAGCATCTTCGGATCGACCATAATCAGCCGCACCTCGCGCGGTGTGGCGTTGTAGAGGATGCTGAGAATCATGGCGTTGACCGCCACCGACTTGCCCGAGCCGGTAGTGCCCGCCACCAGCAGGTGGGGCATCTTGGCCAGATCGGCCACCGTCGGCTTACCGCTGATATCCTTACCCAGTGCCAGGGTGAGCATCGACTTGGAGTTTTCATACTCACGCGAGCGGATGGTCTCCGAGAAGTGGACGATCTCGCGGTTTTCGTTGGGGATCTCCAGCCCCACGGTGGTCTTGCCGGGAATCACCTCCACCACTCGCACACTGGTGGTGGAGAGCGAACGGGCGAGATCCTTGGAGAGGTTGGAGATCTTGCTCGCCTTCACCCCGGGGGCCGGTTGCAGCTCAAACCGCGTGATCACCGGGCCGGGGTGGACCGCCACCACCTCCACCTCGATACCGAAATCCTTCAGCTTCATCTCCACCAAGCGCGACATCGCCTCCAGCGCCTCGGTGGAGATCGGGTGCTGCGGGCCACTGGGCTCGTCCAGCAGGGAGAGCGGTGGCAGCGCCGTGTCGGCCTCCGGCTCGAACAGCGGCACCTGCCTCTCCTTCTGCTCCCGCTCGCTGGGGGGCTTGGGCTGGCTGATCACCGGTTCAATCTTGGGGGGTTTACGCTTCTCGACCCGCTTGCTCTCCTCGGTAAAGCTCTTCTCCCGCTCCGACCGCGCTTTGCGCGCGGCGATACGATCGCGCAGATCCAGCCACCTGCCGTAGCCCCAGCTGATCAGACCCAGCGTACGGGCACCGGTCACATCCATCAGCCAGAACCAGGAGAGCCCGGTAAACAGTGTCACCCCGGTAAGAAACAGCGCCAGCAGAAACAGTGTCGCACCGAGAAAACTGAACGCCTTAACCAGCCCCTGGGCCACCACATCCCCCAGGATCCCGCCGCTCCCCAGCGGCAGCGCCACACCGTTACCGAAGTGCAGATAGGCCAGACCGGCGCCCGCAGCCATGGTCAGCACGAAACCGACGCCGCGGAGGGTTAGGTTGAGCGCATAGCTGCCATCCTCCTCTCCGCGCCCCTCGCGATAGATCATCCAGGCACCGTAGGCGACCATGAAGGGGAGCAGATAGGCCATCAGGCCGAACAGATAGAGAAAGATATCGGAGAACCAGGCCCCGGCACGACCGCCCAGGTTGACCACACCCTCAGCACGGCTGCCGCTGTGGGACCAGCCGGGATCTTCAGGGCTGTAGCTGAGCAGCGCGATGAGCAGATAGAGCGCCAGCGTCCCGACCAGGATCAGCCCCCCCTCGCGTAGACCGCGATGCAGATGTGAGGCAATGGCAATCCCCCTACCCTTGTTTTGCGATGCCTGGCCCAAAAGTTAATCCCGAATAATAGAAAAGGTAAGTAACATCTTGTAATTGTACATATTAACAGACTCTTAAGCACTCATTTTAAGGGGACGGGCGAAAAGCGTGCTGTCACCGCCGAGACGCCCCATAGCATCAATGCAAGGCGCCTTACGCCAGCCCCTTAAGTGCCGGATGAACCACCTCGCCGGCCCGCACATTGACGCCGGCGGCAAGTGCCGGATCCGCCTCCCAGCCGCCTGCTGCCAGCTTGAGCGCATACGGGATAAGCGCAGCGGAGAGGGCCTGTGAGGCCGTGCGCGGTACCGCACCGGGCATATTGGTGACACCGAAGTGGATCACCCCATCCAGGACAAAGGTGGGCGCAGCGTAGGTGGTCGGTCGAGTGGTCTCAATACACCCTCCCTGGTCCACCGAGATGTCGATGATCGCACTGCCGGGCTGCATCCGCTTGACCTGTTCGGCGGAAACCAGGTGCGGCGCTTTCGCCCCCGGTATCAACACCGCCCCGATGAGCAGATCCGCCTCCGCTACAGCGCTGTCGATATCGTGCGCAAAGGGGTAGAGCCCGGTAACATTGGCCCCCAGTGCGCGCATCGCGGCCAGTTTATCGCGCTCACGGTCGAACACGGTCACCCGCGCCCCCATCGCCGCGGCAAGCGCGGCGGCATTACCGCCGGCAACGCCGGCACCGAGCACCACCACATGGCCCCGCTCCGCCGCCGGTAGACCACCGAGCAACAGCCCTCGTCCACCCTGCGGCTGGTGCAGCAGCTGGCTGCCTACCTGAACCGCGACCTTGCCGGCGATATCCGACATCGGAGCGAGCAGCGGCAGTGCACTCCCCTCCGCCACCGTCTCAAAGGCCACAGCGCACAGGCCGATATCCAGCAGCCCCTGCATCAGGGCCGGCTCAGCGGCCAGATGCAGATAGCAAAAGAGCAGATGGTCCGCCCGCAGCAGCGACAACTCCTCGGGCTGCGGCTCCTTCACCTTGATGATCATCTCTGCATCCCCATATACCGAAGAGGCATCGGCAAGAATGGAGGCACCGGCTTGGCGATAGGCATCGTCACCGTAGCCGCTGAGCGTACCGGCCCCCTGCTCCACCAGCACCTCATGGCCCTGCCGGCACAGCTCGGCCACCGCTGCCGGGACCAGACCGACACGCCCTTCGAGGGTTTTGACTTCGCGGGGGATTCCGATACGCACTATAGCCTCCTTTACCCGGGAATCGGCATTTCGTAATATGCCGGTAGATCCCACGACTGAACCGAATTCATTCGATACAAGCAACCATTTACGCAGTCTATCACACGGAGTTTATCCACCATGAGCGAAACCAAGCACTGTCGCCTACTCATTCTCGGTTCCGGCCCTGCCGGCTATACAGCGGCGGTCTACGCCGCCCGCGCCAACCTCGACCCGGTGCTGGTCACCGGCATGCAGCAGGGCGGTCAGCTGACTACCACCACCGAGGTGGACAACTGGCCCGGCGGCACCGAGGGGCTGACCGGCCCGGACCTGATGCAGCAGATGCTTGAGCACGCCGAGCGCTTCGATACTGAGGTCGTCTTCGACCACATCAATGAGGCCGACCTCTCCCAGCGCCCCTTCACCCTCAAGGGCGACTCGGCCAGCTACACCTGCGACGCCCTGATCATTGCCACCGGCGCCTCGGCCATGTACCTGGGGCTGGAGTCAGAAGAGAACTTCAAGGGCCGCGGCGTCTCCGGCTGTGCTACCTGCGACGGCTTCTTCTACAAGGGGCAGAAGGTCGGCGTGGTCGGCGGCGGCAACACCGCTGTGGAAGAGGCGCTCTACCTTTCCAACATCGCCGCCGAGGTCACCCTGATCCACCGCCGCGACACCTTCCGCGCGGAAAAGATCCTGGTCGACCAGCTGATGGAGAAGGTCGAAAACGGCAACATCAAACTGGAGCTGTTCAGCGAGGTGGACGAGGTGCTGGGCGACAACTCCGGCGTCACCGGCGTGCGCCTGAAGAACAACAAGGAGGACTCCACCAAGGAGATCGAACTGACCGGCCTGTTCATCGCCATCGGTCATAAACCCAACACCGACATGTTCCAAAACCAACTGGAGCTGGATCACGGCTACATCGTCACCAAGAAAGGCGGTAATGGCAACGCCACCGCGACCTCGGTAGAAGGCGTCTTCGCCGCCGGCGACGTGGCCGACCCCATCTACAAACAGGCCATCACCTCCGCCGGCAGCGGCTGTATGGCAGCACTGGACGTGGAGCGTTTCCTGGAAAACCAGGACAAGTAGCGCCATCCGCCGCCCCCCTCTAATCTGGAGAGGGAGCGTACCCGGAACCCTGGCTCCAGGCGGTAGAAAATGTCTTTAAAACGGCTCCACAGCCTGGATGAGCTGTCACCCGCGGCCTGGAACGAACTGGAGGGAGGCATACACAACCCCTTTCTGCGGCACGAGTTCCTCGCCGGGCTGGAGCGGCACGACTGCGTCGGTGAACACTGGGGCTGGCTGCCGCACCACCTAGCCCTGTTCGAAGGGGAACAGCTCATCGGAGCCGTGCCGCTCTACCTCAAGTACAACTCCTACGGTGAGCTGGTATTCGACTGGAGCTGGGCCGAGGCCTACCAGCGTGCGGGGCTCAAGTACTACCCCAAGCTGGTGGCCGCCGTGCCCTACTCGCCGGTCACCGGCCCACGCCTGCTGATCCACAATACGGCGGACCGGGAGGCGGTCGCAGCACAGCTTATCGATGCCACACTGGAGCTGGCGCGGGAGCTGGGGGTCTCCTCACTACACTGGCTCTTTCCCCACCAGGCCGACATGGCGCGGCTGGAGCGACAGGGGCTGATGCGACGCAGCGGAACCCAGTTTCACTGGCACAACCGGGGCTACAGCAGCTTCGACCACTACCTCGCCACCTTCAATGCCCAGCGCCGCAAAAAGCTCAAGCGTGAACGGCGGCGCGTAGCCGAACAGAGTATCGCCATCGAGGTGCTCGACGGGCACCAGACCACAGCCGAGCAGTGGCAGGTGTTCCACCACTTCTACCGCAGCACCTTCGACAAACGCGGCGGCTATCCTACTCTGAGCGAGGGCTTTTTCCGCCACCTGGGTGAGAGCCTACCGGAGAGTATCGTACTGGTGTTGGCCAGCTACCAGGGGCGTTACGTGGCCGGTGCCCTGTCGCTGCGTTCCGACGACACCCTCTACGGGCGCCACTGGGGCTGTGAGGAGGAGTTCCACAGCCTGCACTTTGAGCTCTGTTACTATCAGGGGCTGGACTACTGCATCGAGCATGGCTTGCAGCGCTTTGAGCCCGGTGCCCAGGGTGAGCACAAGGTGGGACGCGGCTTCGAGCCGGTGCCCACCTTCTCTGCCCACTGGCTGGCCAACCCAATGTTCAGCGAGGCGGTACAGGACTACCTTGCTCACGAACGGCAGGCGGTGAACAATTACATGCAGGAACTGCGCGAGCACCTGCCATTCAGGAAAAGCGAGTGAGTATGCATCAACCCGAAGGTCCATTCTGGCTTGAGCCGGATAGCGATCCGGCCCGCTTTCCCGACCCGCAGTACGCCCTGCGTGAACCGGACGGCCTGCTGGCCGTGGGGGGCGATCTCTCGCCTGCGCGCCTGCTCAACGCATACCGCCAGGGGATCTTCCCCTGGTACAGCGACGGCCAACCGATTCTCTGGTGGAGCCCCGACCCACGCATGGTGCTCTACCCCGATCACCTCAAGATCTCCCGCAGCCTGCGCAAAACCCTGCGCAAACGCCGCTTCGATGTCACCCTGGACTGCGCCTTTGCCGAGGTCGTTAGCGCCTGCAGTGAGCCGCGCCCAGGCCAGGATGGAACCTGGATCACCCAAGAGATGGCCCAGGCTTACCGCCAACTGCACCGGCTCGGCTTTGCCCACTCGGTGGAGTGCTGGGAGGGGGATGAGCTGGTGGGCGGACTTTACGGCGTCAACATGGGCAAGGTATTTTTCGGCGAGTCGATGTTCAGCCGCCGCAGCGACGCCTCCAAAACCGCCCTCGCCTACCTCAGCCGCCAACTCCGGCGCTGGGATTTCGGTCTCATCGACTGCCAGGTCTACACCGTTCACCTGGCAAGCCTTGGGGCCGAGGAGATAGCGCGACCCCGTTTTCTTGAACAGCTCGACCGCTGGTGTGAACCGTTTGACGCCCACCAGGGGGCCTGGCAGCTACAGAGCGACATCGCAGAGCAGTGGTAATGCGCGCCCCCCACACCG
>JBNJGC010000044.1:0-16603 GCA_051747405.1 Pseudomonadota bacterium | reverse complement strand
GCGGCGGCCAGGGAGACAGCGAGAATGGCGTTGGCACCGAGTTCGGCTTTGTTATCGGTGCCGTCGAGCTCGATCATCGCCTGGTCGATGGCCTTCTGATCGCAGGCGTCCATCCCGCTGAGGGCCTTGGCGATGCGACCGTTGACGTTGGCCACGGCGTCGAGCACGCCCTTGCCGCCGAAACGCTCGGCGTCGTTGTCGCGCAGCTCGATGGCTTCGCGCGAACCGGTGGAGGCACCGGAAGGGACGGCGGCGCGGCCCATGGCGCTGCCGGCGAGAATGACGTCGGCCTCTACCGTGGGGTTACCACGGGAGTCGATGATTTCACGGGCTCGTACAGTTGCAATCTGGGTCTTGTTGTCACTCATTGAAATTCCACTATCCACATTACGTTGAAAGTTATTGAATTCAGCCAAACCGGCTGCGGAGAAAGGTGCAGGCGTCTTCTCCGCAGCCCGTTAAAAACCGTTTTCGATAAAGCCGTGCGCCTTGACCGTGTCGTCCAACGCCTTGAGCGTCGTCAGCAGCGGCTTTATCTTTGCCAGCGGCCACATATTGGGGCCGTCGGAGAGCCCCTGGTCGGGGTTCGGGTGGGTCTCCATAAAGAGGCCGGCGATACCGCTGGCCACCGCGGCGCGGGCCAGCACCGGCACGAACTCACGCTGCCCCCCGGAGCGACCACCGAGGCCACCGGGCTGCTGCACCGAGTGGGTGGCGTCGAACACCACCGGGGAGCCGGTGTCGCGCATCACCGCCAGGCCGCGCATGTCGCTGATGAGGGTATTGTAACCGAAGGAGACGCCGCGTTCGCAGACCATCACCTGGTCATTACCCACCTCACGCGCCTTGGCTACCACGTTGGCCATATCCCAGGGGGCGAGAAACTGCCCCTTTTTGATATTTACCGGCTTGCCCTGACGCGCCACCGCCTGGATGAAGTTGGTCTGGCGGCAGAGGAAGGCCGGGGTCTGCAGCACATCCACCACTGCGGCCACCTCCTCCAGGGGGGTATCCTCGTGTACGTCGGTCAAGACCGGCAGGCCGAACTGGCTCTTTACCTTCTCCAGGATGGCCAACCCCTGCTCCATTCCCGGTCCGCGAAAGCTGCCGGTGGAGGTGCGGTTGGCCTTGTCGAAGGAGGATTTGAAGATAAAGTTTATCCCCAGTTCGTTACAGATTGACTGCAACTGACCGGCGGTATCGAGGATCAGCTGTTCGCTCTCGATCACGCAGGGACCGGCGATCAGAAACAGCGGTCGGTCCAGCCCCACCTCGAAATTACACAGCTCCATTACGCTCTGCCCGCCTGCTGGCGCGCGGCGTTGACGAAACCGCTAAAGAGCGGATGACCGTCACGCGGCGTGGAGGTGAACTCCGGGTGGAACTGGCAGGCGATGAACCACGGGTGGTCTTTCAGCTCCACCACCTCGACCAAAGAGCGGTCCTCGGAGACAGCGGCGATCACCAGACCCGCCTCGGTCAGGCGATCGCGATAGTTGTTATTGAACTCGTAGCGGTGGCGGTGGCGCTCGACAATGGTCTCTTTACCGTAGACCTCACGCACGCGAGTGCCATCCAGCAGGTGGCTGGGCTGACCGCCAAGGCGCATGGTGCCGCCGAGGTCCGAGGCCTCGCTACGGGTCTCGCGCTGGCCGTCGGCGTTCACCCACTCGGTGATCAGGGCGATGACAGGATCCACAGCATCCTTGCGAAACTCGGTACTGTGGGCACCGCTCAGACCGGCGACGTTGCGGGCGTATTCGATCACCGCTACCTGCATCCCCAGGCAGATGCCGAGATAGGGGATCTTGTTTTCGCGGGCAAAGCGCACGGTACTGATCTTGCCCTCTACACCGCGCTCGCCGAAACCGCCGGGGACGAGGATGGCGTCCATCCCCTTGAGGCTGTCGGTGCCGCGCTTTTCGATCTCCTCAGAGTCGACATAGACGATATTGACCTTGGTACGGGTCTGAATACCGGCGTGGATCAACGACTCGGAGAGCGACTTGTACGCCTCGGTGAGATCCACGTATTTGCCCACCATGGCGATACTCACCTCGTCGGTGGGGTTCTGCAGCGCCTCGATCACCCCCTCCCACTCGGAGAGGTCGGCCGGTTTGATCGCATTGAGCTTGAGCTTCTCCACCACGATATCGTCGAGCCCCTGGCGATGCAGCTCCAGTGGGATCTTATAGATACTGTCGACATCGATGGCGGAGATCACCGCCCGCTCCTCGACGTTGGTAAAGAGGGCGATCTTGCGCCGCTCATCCTCGGGTACCGGACGGTCGGCGCGGCAGACCAGAATATCCGGCTGGATACCGATGGAGCGCAACTCCTTGACCGAATGCTGGGTCGGCTTGGTTTTGAGCTCGCCGGCGGTAGGGATGTAGGGCAGCAGAGTCAGGTGCATGAAAAGCACGTTATCGTGCCCCACCTCAACCGACATCTGGCGGATCGACTCGAGGAACGGCAGTGACTCGATATCGCCCACCGTGCCGCCGATCTCCACCATCGCCACATCGTAGCCCTCGGCCCCGGCCTTGACCGAGTTTTTGATCTCATCGGTGATATGCGGGATCACCTGCACCGTTCCGCCGAGGTAGTCGCCGCGGCGCTCCTTGCGGATCACGTTTTCATAGATACGCCCGGTGGTGAAGTTGTTACGCTGGCTCATGCGGGTACGCACGAAGCGCTCATAGTGACCCAAGTCCAGGTCGGTTTCGGCGCCGTCGTCGGTGACGTAGACCTCGCCGTGCTGGAACGGGCTCATGGTGCCCGGATCCACATTGATGTAGGGATCGAGCTTGAGCATGGTAACGGAGAGCCCGCGGGCTTCGAGGATAGCGGCCAGGGAGGCGGAGGCGATGCCCTTGCCCAGGGAGGAGACAACACCGCCAGTAATAAAGATATACTTCGTCATGAAAACGTAAGATTCTGAGGTAGATGAAAAAATTATCGGCGCTGGGCCTCGCTAATTGTCGTCGTTTTGCTGCCGCTTTTCAATGGCTGTTGCGCGCCAATGGAGCAAAACCCCCTCCTCCCCGCATTGTGCCGCCCAGGGTGCGGCGGTCCACAGCCCGGCCACCTGGGCCAACTCCCCATCGATGTAGAGTAGCGGCCTGCGCTCGCGCTCCCAGGGCGGCAACCCTGCTTCCTGATAGAGCTTCTTCAGCTCATGGCACCCTAGTCTGCCCCGCAGCTCGATCCGTTCTCCCCCCTGGCGCAGGCGCAGCTCACACCGGGCCCCCTGCAGCAACGATGGCGAGATACCGGCGCCCTGACGACGGATTACCGAGACCTCTCCCAGTCCACCCGGCAGCTGCAACGGCGAGCTGCCATCCCAGGGAATACCCGAGATCTCCGCCGGCACGACCGGCAGTGGCGGCATGCAGTACAGGCTATCCCGGTAACGCCGTACCTCGGCGCCGGACCAGGCGACCAGCGGTGCCGCATCCTCCCGCGCCAACAGTACCTCGTCGAGGATACTCTGCAGTACCGCGTGGGTCGGCACAGGAAGCCCCACTTGCCGCAGGTGGTAACGCAAAAGGTTGCGGCAGCGCTCTGGAGTGAGGGCGTTCAACGCGGAGACCGACAGCCTGCCCTCTCCGTCCGACGCCTGCTGCCGATCCAGTTTAGCCAGCTCATCCAGCAGCGTGGCGCTCTCAGCAAAGTGTCCGGCGCTGCGCGCCAGCACATCGCGTATCCCGGCACGTCGCTCGGCCAGTTGCGGCAACAGGGTATGGCGCAGGTAGTTGCGCTCAAGGGCGGTATCGAAGTTGCTCGGGTCGTCGATCCAGCTCAGGCCGTGCGCCTCGGCGTAGGCGCGCAGCCGCTGGCGGGGTATATCCAGCAACGGTCTGAGCAGGTGCCCATTGCCCAGCGGGCGCTGCAGCGGCATCGCTGCTAGACCGTGCACACCACCGCCACGCAACAGCTGCAGCAGTAGGGTCTCGGCCTGATCGTCGCGGTGGTGGGCGGTAAGCAGCGCCTCCCCCTCCCCCACAACCCTTTCAAATACGGCATAACGGGCGTGACGGGCCGCCGCCTCCAGCCCCTTTCCCTGGCTCATATCGACAGCGACGCTCTCAAGCCGGAACGGGATGTTCAACTGCTCGCAAACGGTACGACACTGCGCCGACCACTGCCGCGACTGCGGTGCGAGGCCGTGGTCAACATGCAGTGCGTTAATCGACAGCGCGAGTTCGCCGCGCAGCGAGGCGAGCAGGTGCAGAAGAACGGTAGAGTCGAGCCCGCCGCTGAAGGCGACCCAATAGTGCGGGACCGAGGGCAGGCCCGCCAGGGTGTCGAGAAGGTGCTGCCGAAGCGACTGCGGCATGACTGATACTTAATTATTCAACGCGGAGGACGCAGAGTACGCAGAGTACGCAGAGGAAATGATTCATGTAAACTCTGCGACCTCCGCGCCCTCTGCGTTGCAATGTTTTTGCTATTTAACCTCGAAATTGCCGAAGGACATCAGCCGTTCGTAGCGCTGGCTCAGTAGTTGATCGAGGTCGAGGCGACCCAGCTCGTCGAGCTTCTCCAGCAGCGCCTGTTTGAGGTTGTCGCCCATCATCTCCACATCGCGGTGGGCGCCGCCCAGCGGCTCGGGGATGATGTGGTCGATGAGCCCCAGCTCCTTGAGACGGGCGGAGGTAATGCCCAGCGCCTCGGCCGCATCGGAGGCCTTCTCGGCGCTCTTCCAGAGGATGGAGGCGCAGCCTTCGGGGGAGATCACCGAGTAGGTGCTGTACTCGAGCATCATGATCCGATCCCCCACGCCGATGGCCAGCGCCCCGCCGGAGCCGCCCTCGCCGATAACGGTACAGATGATGGGGGTGCGCAGCTTGGACATCTCCAGCAAGTTGCGGGCGATGGCCTCGGACTGGCCGCGCTCCTCGGCGCCGACGCCGGGATAGGCGCCGGGGGTGTCGATAAGGGTCACAATCGGCAGCTTGAAGCGCTCGGCCATCTCCATCAGCCGTAGCGCCTTGCGGTAGCCCTCGGGGCGGGGCATGCCGAAGTTGCGGTGGACCTTCTCCTTGGTGTCGCGCCCCTTCTGCTGACCGATGACCATCACCGGCTTGTCGCCCAACCGTGCGACCCCGCCTACGATGGCCGGGTCGTCGGCATAGGCGCGATCGCCGTGCAGCTCCTCGAAGTCGGTAAACAGGGCGTCGATGTAGTCCTGGGTGTAGGGGCGTTGCGGATGGCGCGCCAACTGCGAGATCTGCCAGGCGCTGAGGTTGGAGAAGATCGACTCGGTCAGGCTCTTGCTCTTGGCCTGCAGGCGTGCGATCTCCTCGCCGATGTTGATCTCGGCGTCGTCGCCCACATAGCGCAACTCCTCGATCTTCGCCTCCAGTTCGGCGATGGGCTGCTCAAATTCAAGGAAATTCAGGTTCATAGTGTCCCGTATCGTTTCGCGTCGTCAGTCTGTTATGGCGAAGGAATCCGCTGATTATACGTGAGAATGTTGCCTTTTGTCGCGTCCGGGACATTACACCTGCGTCACATTTCCCGAAAATATAGCTCACCGCAAAGACGCGAAGAGCGCAAAGGAAACACCGTTCACAGGGGATCTTGCCACAGAGGGCACAGAACACACAGAGAAAAACGCCGGAGCGGCAGCATCCATTGTCTCATCCCCCCCCCGGTGGCCGCTGTGCTCTCGAGACGAAAAGTCGTTCCCTCGGTAATCCTTAGGGTACTTTGCGCCTTTGCGGTGAACAGGGTTTAACGGTATTCGACCCGCACCGCCTCTTCGCCCAGCAGTTGGCGCAGACGCCCCAGCAGCTCGTCACTGGGGCGTATGCGCCAGGCCTGGCCCAGTCGAATCCGCGCCCGGGCGTCGGGGCGCTGATAGTCGATCTCGACAGGGCAGCCCCCCTCGCGGAAGGGGGCGATAACCCGTTCCAGCTCGCCGATAAGCCCCTGGGCCAGCCGCTCGCGGGGGAGCCGCAGTAGCAGGTTGCGGGCGTAGTGCTCCCGCGCGCGCTCCATGTCATAGACCTCGTTGACCCGCATCACCAGGCCACCGGAGTAGTCGTCGTAACGCACCTCGCCGCTGACCACGATCACCTGCTCCTTGACCAGCAGATCCTGGTAGCGGATGTAGGTGTCGCTGAAGAGGGTGACCTCGATCCGTGCGGTGCGGTCATCGATGGTGAGAAAGGCCATTTTATCACCGCGCTTGGTGGGGCGGGTGCGCATGGCGATGATCAACCCCGCCAGGGTGAGGTTACGCGGCTTATCGCCATTGAGCTGGCCGATGCGACAGGAGACGAAGGCGCTCAGCTCCTGTTCGTATTTATTGATCGGATGGCCGGTCAGGTAGAGCCCCAGGGTCTCCTTCTCCCCGGCGAGGCGGATATCCTCATCCCACTCCGGCACCTCATCGAAGGTGGCGGGGCTCTCCTCCAGCACACCGCTGTCGAAACCGAACATATCACCGGTGCCGGAGGCCCGGGCACGACTCTCCTGTTCGGCCATCTGCAGCGCCTGGGGCAGTGCCGCCATCAGTGTGGCACGATTGCCACGCGCCCTCCCCGGCGCGTCCCCTTCGGGCACGCCTTGTACGGCCCGCTTCTCGTCAGGAGAGACGCTCGGCCCCAGCTCATCCAGCGCGCCGGCACGGATCAGCGACTCGAGTACCCGGCGGTTGGCCTTTTTGGTGTCGATGCGGCGGCAGAACTCAAACAGATCCCGATAGGGGCCGTTCGCCCGACGCTCTTCAACGATACACTCGATGGGCCCCTCGCCCACCCCCTTGACCGCGCCGAGGCCGTAGACCACCGAGCCCTGCTCATCCACGGTGAACTTGTGGTAGCTGTGGTTGACTAGCGGTCGCTCCACCTTGAGCCCCATCTCGGAGCACTCTTCGATCAGGGTTACCACCTTGTCGGTGTTGTCCATATCGGCCGAGAGCACCGCGGCCATGAACTCCGCCGGGTAGTGGGTCTTGAGCCAGAGTGTCTGGTAGGAGACCAGGGCGTAGGCGGCGGAGTGGGACTTGTTGAAGCCGTAGCCGGCGAACTTTTCCACCAGGTCGAAGATCTTCATCGCCAGCTCGCTGTCGATGCCGTTCTGCTCCGCCCCCTCTTTGAACACTTGGCGCTGCTTGGCCATCTCCTCGGGCTTCTTCTTGCCCATGGCACGGCGCAGCAGGTCGGCACCGCCGAGGGAGTAGCCGGCCAGTACCTGGGCGATCTGCATCACCTGCTCCTGGTAGAGGATGATGCCGTAGGTGGGCTCCAGGATCGGCTTTAACGATTCGTGCTGGTACTGGGCATCGGGGTAGGAGACCTTCTCCCGCCCGTGCTTGCGGTTGATGAAGTTATCCACCATCCCCGACTGCAGCGGGCCGGGGCGGAACAGCGCCACCAGGGCGATGATATCCTCGAAGCAGTCGGGCTTGAGCCGACCGATGAGCTCCTTCATCCCGCGGGATTCGAGCTGGAAGACCGCGGTGGTGCGGGCGGCCTTGAGGTTGTCGAAGCTGGCCCGGTCCTCCAGCGGGATGGTGTTGATATCGGGGCAGGCCGACTCGTCCGCCCCCTTTAGTCGCAGGGTGTGGCGGATGTTCTCCAGCGCCCAGTCGATGATGGTGAGGGTGCGCAGACCCAGGAAGTCGAATTTAACCAGGCCGACCGACTCCACATCGTTCTTGTCGAACTGGGTGACGATGCTACCGCCCCCCTCCTCGCAGTAGAGCGGTGAGAAGTCGGTCAGATCGCTCGGGGCGATCACCACCCCACCGGCGTGTTTGCCGGCGTTGCGGGTGATCCCCTCGAGCTTCATCGCCATGTCGAGCAGCGCGGTGACCTCCTCGTCGTTGTCGTAGCGATCCTTGAGGTCCGGCTCCTCCTCCAGCGCACGCTCCAGGGTCATGCCGACCTCGAAGGGGATCAACTTGGCGATGGTATCGACAAAACCGTAGGGGTGGCCCAGCACCCTCCCGACATCGCGCACCACCGCCTTGGCCGCCATGGTGCCGTAGGTGATGATCTGCGAGACCTGGTTACGCCCGTAGGTCTCGGCCACATAGTCGATCACCCGGTCGCGCCCCTCCATGCAGAAGTCGACGTCGAAGTCGGGCATGGAGACCCGCTCCGGGTTGAGGAAGCGCTCGAACAGCAGGTCGTACTCCAGCGGGTCGAGGTCGGTGATGAGCAGCGCATAGGCCACCAGCGAGCCGGCACCGGAACCCCGCCCCGGCCCCACCGGCACGCCGTTGTTCTTGGCCCACTTGATAAAGTCGGCGACGATGAGGAAGTAGCCGGGGAAACCCATCTGCAGGATGACCTCCAGCTCGATCTCCAGGCGCTCATCGTAGGGTTTGCGCTTCTCGGCGAAGTCGGGGGCGTTGACATCGAACAGGGTGGAGAGGCGGTACTCCAGCCCCTCCTTGGAGGCCTGGCGGAAGTAGGCCTCCTCGGTCATCCCCTCGGGGATCGGGCTTTTGGGCAGGTAGTAGGTACCGAGCTGAAGATCGAGGCTACAGCGCCGGGCGATCTCCACCGTATTCTCCAGCGCCTCGGGGATATCGGCGAAGAGCTCCACCATCTCCTCGGCGCTGCGCAGATACTGCTGCTCACTGTAGCGGTGGGCCCGGCGCGGGTCGTCCAGGGTACGACTGTCGTGGATACAGACCCGCACCTCGTGGGCGTCGAAGTCCTCCCGCTTGAGGAAGCGCACATCGTTGGTGGCCGCCACAGGAACCCCCATGGCGGTGGCCAGATCCACCGCGCCGTGCAGATACTCCTCCTCCCCCTCGCGACCGGTGCGCTGCAGCTCCAGATAGTAGTTATCGGCAAACAGGCGCAGCCACTCGGTCAGCAGCTGCGCCGCCAGATCCCGTTTGCCCGCCAGTAGCGCCTGGCCCACATCCCCCTCGCGCCCGCCGGAGAGGGCGATGAGCCCCCCGGTCTGCCCCGGCAGCCACTCGCGCTTGACGATGGGGATCCCCCGGTGCTGATTCTCCACATAGCTCCTGGAGACCAAGCGGGTAAGGTTCTTGTAGCCCGCCTCATCCTTGCACAGGAGCACCAAACGACTCGGACGATTGAGGTCCTCCGGGTTCTCCAGCCACAGGTCGACACCGATAATGGGCTTGATCCCCGCCGCCTGCGCCGCGGTGTAGAACTTCACCATGGCGAATAGGTTGGACTGATCGGTCAGCGCCACCGCCGGCATGCCGCCATCGCGCACCGCGCCCATGAGCGGTTTAACCCGCACCAGGCCATCGGCCAGGGAGAATTCGGTATGGACTCGGAGATGAACGAAGGGGATGGACATGGGGCAGCAAGTTACCCCGTACCGGGGGTGAGGACAAGTCTTGACAGGAGGCTCACGGAAAGACTGAAAAAAAGACCTCTCAACGCAAAGGCGCAAAGACGCGAAGGACACAAAGGGTCAGCTTGTTTTAACGAGTCATTGCAGCGTTGGGAAGAACGAGCGTGTACGCCTTTTGGCGGTCCAACAAGACATTGGTTGCTTTGCGCCCTTCGCGGTGCATACTGCCCCGATGGCAGGATGCCATTGAGCGGCCCTTTACGTTGGGTGTTTTTTGGTTAGCGCTGCTCCAGAAGCCGGGCTACCGGGCCGAAACTACGGCGGTGGACAGGGGTCACGCCCAGGCGCTGGAGGGCCTCCAGGTGGGCTTTGGTGGGGTAGCCTTTATGGGCGGCGATGCCGTAGCCGGGGTAGCGGACATCCAGCTCCACCATCTCGCGGTCGCGGGTCACCTTGGCCAGGATGGAGGCGGCGCTGATCGCCGCCACGCTGCTGTCGCCTTTCACCACCGCCTCGCTCGGACAAGGCAGCTCGGGGCAGCGGTTGCCGTCGATTAACGCATAGTCGGGCTGTGGTGTGAGTCCGGCCACGGCCCGCTGCATCGCCAGCATGGTCGCCTGTAGGATGTTCAGCTGGTCGATCTCCTCCACCTCACAGCGACCGATGGCCCAGGCAAGCGCCTTTTGCTGGATCTCGGGGAAGAGCCGTTCGCGCTTTTTCTCACTGATGCGCTTGGAGTCGGTCAGCCCCTCGATGGGGTTGTCCGGGTCGAGGATCACCGCGGCGGTAACCACGGCGCCGACCAGCGGACCGCGCCCCACCTCATCGACACCGGCGACAAGCCGCGTGTGAGCGCAGAAGTCGAGACTCTGCTGCAACGCCGCTACCCCTGCCGCCCGGTCAGTGCCAGTACCGCCTGCGCCGCCTCATGGCTGGAGCGGCGCTGGAGCTGCCGGCGGATAGCGGCGAAACGCTGCTGCAGCCCCTCCCGGTGATTCGGGTCATCCAGCAGCTTCATCACCGCCGGCCCGAGATTCTCGGCACTGACCTGCGCCTGGGTGTACTCCTCCACCAGGTACTCGCCGGCCAGATTATTGGGCAGAGAGTAGTAGGGGACACGCAACAGACGCTTTGCCAGCTGATAGGTCAGTGGTGAGAGGCGGTAGGCGATCACCATCGGTCGGTTGAGCAACAGCGCCTCCAGCGTAGCGGTACCGGAGGCGAGCAGCACCGCATCGGCCGCCCCCATCGCATCGCGGGAGTGTCCATCCATCAGGGTGATGGGCAGGCCCTCCGCGTCGAGTGCACTGAGCCGCTGCTCGAAGTGTTGACGCGTTGCCGCAGTGGCGAACGGCACGATGAAGTGCAGCTGCGGTTGATGGCTGTGGAGCCAGCGGGCCGTCTCGATAAAGTCATCGGCCAGGCGACTGACCTCGCCCATGCGGCTGCCCGGCAGCAGCGCCACCAACGGACCGGTGGCGGGCAGGTTGAGCTGGGCCCGCAGTGGGGCCGGCTCCACCTGTTCCGGGATCACCTCGGCCAGCGGGTGGCCGACAAAACGAACCGGTACCCCGTGCGCCTGGTAGACAGCCTGCTCGAAGGGGAAGAGGGTGAGCATCAGGTCGACACTGCGGTGGATCTTCTCTACCCGCTTCTCGCGCCAGGCCCAGACCGAGGGGCTGACGTAGTGCACGGTGGTTATCCCCCGGCGCTTGAGTTGCCGCTCCAGGGGGAGATTGAAGTCCGGTGCATCGACACCGATGAAGAGGTCGGGTGGTTCGGCCAGGAGGTGTTGCCGCAGCTGCTTGCGGATACGCAGCAGCCGCGGCAGGTGGCGTAGCACCTCGAACAACCCCATCACCGACAACGCCTCGCTGGGAAACAGCGCACGGCAACCTGCGGCGACCATCTGCGGCCCGGCGATCCCCTCGAAACGCGCCGCCGGGTGCTGTTCACGGATAGCCCGGATCAACTCGGCAGCAAGGAAATCACCCGAAGCCTCACCGGCGACGATCGCGATACGCATGGTCGTGGCGGCGGGCTTAGCGGACGATGCCGCGCTGGCTGTCACGCAGAAAGTCGCGCATGGGCGCCACCGATTCGCACTCCGTAACCAGCGCATCGAGCTGTGACAGCGCCTCCGCCAAGGGCAGCTGTGAGCGGTAGATGATCTTATAGGCCCGCTTGAGGGTGCGCACCGTCTCCGGACTGAAGCCGTGGCGCTTTAGCCCCTCGCTGTTGAGGCCGTGTGGCTTGGCCGGGTGGCCGGCGATCATCAGATAGGGGGGAACATCCTTGCCGATCACGGTGCCGAAGGCGCTAAAGGCGTTGCGACCGATGGCGCAGAACTGGTGCACCAGTGAGAAGCCACCGAGGATCACATTGTCGTCCACATGGACATGCCCCGCCAGTGAGGCGTTGTTGGCCAGGATAGTGTTGTTACCCACGACACAGTCGTGGGCAATGTGCACATAGGCCATGATCCAGTTGTCATCACCGACGCGGGTCACCCCCGCATCCTGCACGGTGCCGCGGTTGATTGTGACCGACTCACGGATGGTATTGCGGTCGCCGATCTCCAGCCGGGTCGGTTCACCGGCGTACTTCTTGTCCTGCGGTGCATCGCCGATGGAGGCGAACTGAAAGATGCGGTTCTCCCTGCCGAGGGTGGTCGGGCCGTTGATCACCACATGGGGGCCGATCCAGCTGTCGGCACCGATCTCCACATCGGCACCGATGATCGAATAGGGGCCTACCTCGACACCGTCGCCGATCCGGGCGGCGGGATCAATAATCGCTGTAGGGTGAATGCTCATACTCAGACGTCCTGTTGGGCACACATCAGATCGGCACTGGCAACCAGTTTGCCATCCACCTTCGCCTCACCGGTAAATTTCCAGATACCGCGCTTGGCCTTGACCACCTCTACCTCGAGGATGAGCTGGTCTCCCGGGACCACCGGCTGCTTGAAGCGGCAGTTGTCGATGCCGGCGAAGTAGTAGAGTGAGGTGCCGTCGGGCTTGCTCTCTGTGGTGCGGAAGGCGAGGATACCGGTGGCCTGGGCCAGCGCCTCCATGATCAGCACACCGGGGAAGATGGGTCGCTCCGGGAAATGGCCGGTAAACATCGGCTCGTTGACAGAGACGTTTTTCAGTCCCACCAGGCGCTTGCCGGGTTCACATTCGAGCACCCGATCCACCAGCAAGAACGGGTAACGGTGGGGCAGGTGTTCGAGGATTTGCTGTATATCCATGGTGTCCAATGTCGTTAACTCTCTTCGGTTTTAGCGTTTAGCGCACGCTCCAGCTTTTTGATGCGGCGGGCCATATCATCGAGCTGTTTGAAGCGCACATAATTCTTCTGCCAGTCGCCCTTGGGCTCCAGCGGTGTACCACCCGAATAGACGCCGGGCGATTTGATCGAGTTGGGGACCAGTGACATGGCGGTCACGGTCACCCCGTCAGCGATCCGCAGGTGACCGAGGATCCCCACGCCACCGCCGATGGCGCAGTTTTCACCGATTTCGGCGCTGCCGGCAATGCCGACACACCCGGCCATGGCGGTGTTGGCGCCGATACGGACGTTGTGGGCGATCTGAATCTGGTTATCGAGCTTCACCCCGTCACCGATCACCGTATCGTCGAGCGCGCCGCGGTCGATGCTGGTATTGGCCCCCACCTCCACGTCATTACCGAGGATCACGCGGCCCAACTGGTGGATCTTGATCCACTCGCCGTTATCCTTGGCAAAACCGAAGCCGTCTGAGCCGATCACCGCACCGGCGTGGATCACCACACGCTGACCGATCTGACAGTCGTGGTAGACCGTGACGTTGGCGTGCAGTTGGGAGTGGTTACCGATGATGCTCCCCTCACCTACCACCGTACCGGGACCGAGGGTGACGTCATCCCCCAGCACCGAGCCGCGACCAACCACCGCATTGGCACCGATGCGAACACCGCGACCGATACTGGCATGCTCGTGAATGACAGCGGTTTCATGGATAAGCTGCGCCGCTTCAGGCTGTGGGGCAAACAGCGCGGTAAGCCTGGCGTAGCTGAGATAGGGGTTGGACGAGATCAGTGCATTCACCGGACAGTGCTCACGCTCCGAGGCGGTGAGAATCACCGCCCCGGCGCGACACTCGGCCAGATACTTGCGATAGCGGGAGTCGGCGAGGAACGTAATCGCCTCGGGCCCGGCATTGGCAAGGGTGGCGATGTGGGTGATCTCTCGCTGGGGATCGCCGTCCAGCTCAAGCCCAAGCTGATCTGCCAGTTGGCCCAGTCTATAGCTCACCGTGGTCGTCCACCTAGTCGCTGTTGCCTTTGGCGAAATCCCGCTTGAGCCGTTCGATGACCCGCTCGGTGATATCCACCTTTTCGCTAGCGTAGATCACACCGTTTTCGAGGATCAGATCGTACCCATCCTCCTCGGCCATAGCGACGATGGAGGCAGCGATTTGACGCTGCATCTTCTGCAACTCCTCGTTGCGGCGGATGTTGAAATCCTCGGCAAAGTCGTCACGCGAGCGCTTGAGTTCGCGCTTGCGACTGAGGATCTCGCGCTCAAGCTTGCGCTGCTGCTCCTGGCTCATGGTGAGGCTCTCGCGACCCATCCGCTCCTCCATCTCCTTGAGCTCTTTTTGCTCGGCGACCAGTTCGGCGTCGCGGGTCGAGAACTCGCTCTGCAGGGTCTCCCGCACAGCACCCGCCTGTGGCGCCTGCTCAAGCACCTGTGGCGTGTTGACGAAGGCGATTCGCGGTGACTCGGCCAGCGCCGCTACAGAGAGCGACAGGCCGAGTAAGAGTGTGGCAAGGCCGGTTTTAAATCGTTGTGGTCGTTTCATGTCCGGTTCCAAATATTGGGTTTACGGTGTTCCGAGAGTGAACTGGAACGTCTCGGTCTCATCCCCACCCTCCTCATTGAGGGGGATCGCGTAGCTGAAGGTCAGCGGGCCCACCGGGGTCAGCCAGGCCATGGTCAGGCCGGTTGAGTAGCGCAACTGGTCGAGTTCGACCCCGTCATCCGCATCGTATACGTTACCTGCGTCGACAAAGGCCTTCAAGCGCATGGAGCTGCTGTCGAGATCCCACGGTGGCGGGAAGATCAGCTCCATATTGGCCAGCAGACGGGCGTTACCCCCGAGCGGGTCGTCATAGGAGTCGATGGTGCCGGGTCCGGAGGTCATACTGTTGGCCTGATAGCCGCGCACCGTGCGGATACCGCCGGCAAAATAGCGCTCGTAGGGGGCGAGGATGTTGCTGTCGCCATAGACATCGGCATAGGCCGCCTCCCCCTCCAGGCCGAGGGTGAGATTGTCGCTGAGCGGAAGATAATGGGTATCCTTCAGGCGCAGTTTATAGAAGCTGTGGGCGGTATCCGTCACGTCCAGCGCCAGCTCACCGGTCAGCGAGAGGTCGCCGCCGGCAGTGGGGAAGATGGCGCGATTGCGCGTATCGTGGCTCCAGCCCAGCTCCACACTGTAGGTATCGAACCGGCAGTCGAGCATCACCTCCGAGCTGTCGGCGCAGAAGTCGAGGATCTCCGGTGAGGTCTGATCATCCACATTGAGTGTACTGTTTTCGTAGCGCAGGCCGTACCGCACGGTGTCATACTCGGTGACCGGCACACCGAAACGCAGTGAGGCCCCATAACTGTCCTTGGTGTAGTCGGCGGTATAGGCCGCGCCGGAGTCGGTCTCGCGGTAGTACATACCGATGGTGCGACTCACCCCGTCGATGGTCCAGTAGGGATCGGTGAAGTTGAAGCTATAGGTTTTGCTGATCTCGCTATTGTCGAAGGCGAGCGAGAGGCGTTCACCCGAGCCCAGGAAGTTATCCCAATTGACACTGGCATTGACCGTCAGCCCCTGGGCGTCACCGTAGCCAATACCGAAATTGAAGCTACCGAACGAGGGCATCTCATCGACCTTGTAATTGACATCCACCTGATCCGGGCTGCCGGGGACCGCGGGGGTTGAGACGGAGACGTCATTGAAGTAACCCAGACGATTGAGGCGGGTGCGTGAGCGCTCGACCTTACGGGTGGAGATCCAGCCCCCCTCCATCTGCCGCATCTCACGGCGCAGCACCTCATCGTTGGTGCGCACATTACCACTAAGATTGATGCGACGGACATAGACGCGTCTGCCGGGGTCGACAAAATAGGTCAGGGCCACTTCACGCTTCTCCTCATCCACATCGGGGATAGGATTGATGTTGGCGAAGGCGTAGCCGATATTACCCAGCGCGCCGCTGATACGCTCATTGCTTTCAGTCAGCTCCAGGCGAGAGAAGGTGTCACCGGGTTGAATGGAGACAAGCTCCCGCAGCTGTTCACGAGGTACGATGGTATCGCCCTGCACGGCGACACTGCTCACCGTGTACTTCTCACCCTCATCGACATTGATGGTGATGTAGACATCCTGCTTATCCGGGGTGATGCTCACCTGGGTGGAGAGGATATCGAAGTTGATATAGCCGTTATCCATGTAGTGCGAGCGCAGCGTCTCGAGATCCGCCGCCAGCTTCTGCCGTGAATACTGGTTACTGCTACTGAACCAGCCGCCGCTGGTGCCCAGCTGAAACTCATCCATCAGCTCCTCATCGGAGTAGACGGTATTACCGACGATATTCAGGTGGTGGATCGCCGCCACCTCACCCTCGGCCACCTCCAGCCGGATCGCCACACGGTTGCGCTCCTGCGGCGTCACGATAGAGCGGACGCGGGCATTGTATTTGCCCATGGCCAGGTACTGCTGCTGGAGCTCCTGCTCGACCTGCTCCAGCATGGAGCGGTCGAAGACCCGCCCCTCGGCAAAACCGATCTGCTTGAGATTCTCGGTGAGCTGGTCGGTGGGGATATCGGAGTTCCCCTCGAACTCGATACTGGCGATGGCCGGTCGTTCGGCGACGAAGACGATCAGCTCATCCCCCTCCCGCTCCAGCACCACATCGCGGAAGAAACCGGTTTTGAACAACGCTCTGACCGCCGCATCGGCGGCATCGGCATCCAGCAGGTCCCCCTGCTTGAGCGGCAAGTAGTTGTAGACCGTTCCCACGGAGATCCGCTGCAACCCCTCGACGCGAATGTCGTCGATGACAAACGGCGTTAGCGCGGCGGCCGTCAGGCTCCACAGCAGCAGAATCGCAAAGGTGATAGGACGCAACAAAGGCATAGACTCTCGCATAGTATTTAGTTTCCGGTCAGCCGCGTCAGATCGTTAAAGATGGCGACGCTCATCAGGGCAAGGATGATCGCCAGGCCGACACGCTGGCCCATCGCCTCAACCTGCTCCGACACC
>JBNJGC010000043.1:2560-16784 GCA_051747405.1 Pseudomonadota bacterium | reverse complement strand
AGATGATGTTGACCAGGCTCTCCCCCTCCGGCGGCTCGCGTTGGATCACCGCCTCGATACTGATCTCCAGCTCGGAGAGGATGGCGGTCAGCTCGGCCAACACGCCGGGGCGGTCCACCACCTGCATGCGCAGGTAGAAGGCGGTCTCCACCTCGTCCATCGGCAATAGGTGGAACTCCTCCAGCTTGTCCGGCTGGAAGGCCAGATGGGGTACGCGGGACTGCGGTGCGCAGGCCAGGGAGCGGACCACATCGACCAGGTCGGCCACGACCGCCGAGGCGGTGGGCTCGTCGCCGGCGCCGGCGCCGTAGTAGAGGGTGGGGCCGACCGCATCGCCCTGCACCAGCACAGCGTTCATAACCCCGTCGACGCTGGCCAGTAGCTGGCTTGCCGGGATCAGGGTGGGGTGGACCCGCAGCTCGATGCCGGTGGGGGTGCGCCGTGCGATCCCCAGGTGTTTGATGCGGTAGCCCAGCTCCTCGGCCAGGGTGACATCCTCGCGGGTCACCTGGGTGATCCCCTCGGTGTGGACTGCCTCGAAGTTGAGCGGCATGCCGAAGGCGATGGAGGCGAGGATGGTCAGTTTGTGCGCCGCGTCGATCCCCTCCACATCGAAGGTGGGGTCCGCCTCGGCATAGCCCAGGCGCTGCGCCTCGGCCAACACGTCGGCAAAGTCGCGCCCCTCATCGCCCATGGCGGTAAGGATGAAGTTGCCGGTGCCGTTGATAATACCGGCCAACCATTCGATGGTGTTGGCGGCGAGGCCCTCGCGGATCGACTTGATGATCGGAATGCCACCGGCCACCGCCGCCTCAAAGGCGACCATCACATCGTTCTGCTGGGCGGCGGCGAAGATCTCGTTACCGTACTTGGCGATCATCGCCTTGTTGGCGGTGACCACATGCTTGCCGTTATTGATGGCGCGCATCACCATTTCGTAGGCGAGGGTGTCGCCGCCGATCAGCTCCAGCACCACCTCGACCTCGGGGTTGTCCACCACCTCGACCGGGTCGGTGGTCAGCTGGATATTCTCGGTGTCGCAGATCCGCTGTTTGGTCAGATCGCGGGCCGAGGCCTGCACAATCTCAATAGCGCGACCGGCGCGACGGGCGATCTCCTCGGCGTTACGCTCCAGTACGTTGACGGTACCGCCACCGACGGTACCCAGGCCCAGCAAACCAACTTTCACAGGATCCATGACTGTCCTTTCTTAATCTGAATTCAAAAAAAACCTATTTGCCACAGAGGGCACAGAGTCCACAGATGCTGAGGCCCTAAACTAACCTTTCTCCCTGTGCCCTCTGTGCGCTCTGTGGCTAAAAAAACCTAACTATGCCGCTTGCGGTAGTGGTGCAGGAAGCGTTCGATACGTGTCATCGCCTCCTGCAGGTCGTCGCCACCGGGCAGGAAGACCATACGGAAGTGGTCGGGCTCGACCCAGTTAAACCCGCTGCCCTGCACCACCAGCACCTTCTCATCCTTCAGCAGCTCCAAGGCGAAGGCCTGATCGTCGGCGATAGGATACATCTTCGGGTCCAGCTGTGGGAATAGATAGAGCGCCGCCTGGGGCTTTACGCAGCTGACCCCGGGCATGGCGTTGATCATCTCCCAGGCCAGGTCGCGCTGGCGACGCAGGCGCCCCCCCTCCGCCACCAGGTCGTCGATGCTCTGGTAACCGCCAAGGGCGGTCTGGATGGCGAACTGCCCCGGCACGTTGGAGCACAGCCGCATGGAGGAGAGGATGTTCAACCCCTCGATGTAGTCCTGAGCGTGGCTCTGCTCACCGGAGACCACCATCCAGCCGGCGCGATAGCCGCAGGCGCGGTAGTTCTTCGACAGGCCGTTGAAGGTGACGAAGAGCACATCGTCCGCCAGCGAGGCGATGGAGGTGTGCTTCTGGCCGTCGTAGATCATCTTGTCGTAGATCTCATCGGCGTAGATGATGAGCTGGTGTTGACGCGCCAGCTCGACGATCTCCTGCAACAGGTCGTCGGGATAGAGCGCCCCGGTGGGGTTGTTGGGGTTGATCAGGACGATGGCGCGGGTGCGGTCGCTGATCTTGCTGCGGATATCCTCGATGTCGGGGAGCCAGCCGGCCCCTTCGTCGCAGATGTAGTGGCGCGGTCGACCACCGCCGAGACTGACAGCCGCGGTCCAGAGCGGATAGTCGGGAGCCGGCACCAGCACCTCGTCGCCATCCTCCAGCAGCGCCTGCATCGCCAGTACAATGAGCTCGGAGACGCCGTTGCCGATGTAGATGTCGTCCAACCCGACACCGGGGATCCCCTTCTGCTGGGTGTAGTGCATGATCGCCTTGCGCGCGGCAAACAGGCCGCGGGACTCGGAGTAGCCGGAGGCCTGCGGCAGGTTGTGGATCACATCCTGCTGGATCTCCTCCGGCGCCTCGAAACCGAACGGCGCCAGGTTGCCCAGGTTGAGCTTGATGATGCGGTGCCCCTCCTCTTCCATCAGGCGGGCGTGGGTCATGACCGGTCCGCGGATGTCGTAGCAGACGTTGGCCAGTTTGGATGACTTTTGAATCGGACGCATGGCTGTCGAAAGGAGTTGGGTGGGTGTAACGGGATGGCTCAAAGCAAGCCATCCTTGCGGAACATGTCGCGGATACCGCGGATCGCCTGGCGGGTGCGGTGTTCGTTCTCAATCAGACCGAAGCGGACGTGGTCGTCACCATACTCGCCGAAGCCGATGCCGGGCGAGACGGCCACCTTGGCCTCCTGCAGTAGCTTTTTGGAGAACTCCAGCGAGCCGAGGTGGCGATACGCCTCGGGGATGGGGGCCCAGACGAACATGGTCGCCTTCGGCCTCTCCACCTCCCAGCCGACACTGTGCAGACCGTCGCACAGTACATCGCGGCGGCTCTGGTACATGTCACGGATCTCGCGCACACAATCCTGCGGCCCCTCCAGCGCGGCGATGGCCGCCACCTGGATGGGGGTGAACATACCGTAGTCGAGGTAGGACTTGATGCGCGCCAATGCGGCGACCAGGGTGGGGTTGCCCACCATAAAACCGACCCGCCAGCCGGGCATATTGTAACTCTTGGAGAGGGAGTAGAACTCCACCGCCACCTCTTTGGCCCCCTCTACCTGCATGATCGACGGGGCCTGATAACCGTCGAAGACGATCTCGGCATAGGCGTTGTCGTGGATCACCCAAATCTGGTGCTCACGGGCAATCGCCACCACCCGCTCGAAGAAATCCAGCTCCACGCACTGGGCGGTGGGGTTGCCGGGGAAGTTGAGCACCAGGAATTTAGGCTTGGGCCAGGAGTGGCGGATCGCCTTCTCCAGCTCGGCGAAGAAATCCTGCCCCTCCACCATCGGCACATGGCGGATATCGGCGCCGGAGATGACGAAACCGTAGGGGTGGATGGGATAGGCCGGATTGGGCACCAACACCGCATCACCGGGGCCGGTGGTGGCCAGCGCCAGGTGGGCCAGCCCCTCCTTGGAGCCGATAGTGACGATCGCCTCACTCTCCGGGTCGAGCTCCACGTCGAACTTCTCCCGGTACCATTGGCAGATGGCACGGCGCAGCCGCGGGATACCGCGGGACATGGAGTAGCGGTGGGTATCGGGCCGCTGGGCCGCCTCGGTAAGCTTGTCGACGATGTGCTTCGGGGTCGGCTGATCCGGATTGCCCATACCAAAGTCGATGATATCCTCGCCGCGAGCGCGGGCCTTGGCCTTCAGCTCATTGACGATAGCGAAGACATAGGGCGGCAAGCGCTTGATTCTCTGGAACTCTTCTAGCAAGGTGGCGAAATCCGAAACACTGGTCCACAAAAAGGGCGGGACAGATACCCGAAACGGCGGAACGAAAGCTGGTAACATTACTGGGGCCGAATATCCCTGTCAATCGTAAGCCCCTATAAACGTGGGAAAAATCGATGAAATTCACCCGTGAACAGTCCGAGGGGATCTACACCGTCCACGCTTTTACCGAGGATGGGGTCTGCCTCAACTCCCCCGACCCGGGCGACGACCGAGACGAGGCGGGCCGTATCACCCTCAACCAAAGCTTCATCCTCAGCCCCACCAGCCTACTGCGCCACTGGGGCCCCACCGGTGTGGACGCGTTAACGCCGCAGCAGCTGGAGGCTATCGCGGCGCTGCAACCGCAGGTGCTGCTGCTGGGCAGCGGCACCCGACTACGCTTTCCGCAGCAGAATCAGCTGGAGGCGCTGGTCGGCCTCGGGATCGGCTATGAGGTCATGGACTCCGCCGCCGCCTGTCGCACCTACAACATCCTGGCCGGCGAAGGCCGCCGTGTCGCCGCGGCGATTATTATCGAAGACTAAAACACTGAAACGCGGAGGACGCCGGGAACGCAGAGTAAATCAAGGCCAAGCCAACGTTGTTCGAGCGTCATCGATGTGCAGGTAGCCACCCTCGACTCAGTCTAGCGGCTGTAAAAAATAAAACTCTCTGCGACCTCAGCGTCCTCTGCGTTAAGGTATTGCAATCACAGCGCCTCGCCGCTGTAGCCCTGGCTTTCGAGGATCTCGCGCAGGCGTTTGAGCGCTTCGATCTGGATCTGCCGTACCCGTTCGCGGGTGACGCCGATCTCGGCACCAACCTTTTCGAGGGTGGAGACGTCGTAGCCGTGCAGACCGAAGCGCCGCTCCACCACTTCGCGCTGTTTATCGGTGAGCTTGTTGAGCCACAGGTCGATGTTGTTGCGGATATCCTCATCCTGCAGCAGGTCGGAGGGGTCGATATTGTTCTCGTCGGGGATGGCGTCGAGCAGTGACTTGTCCGCATCCCGCCCCATCGGCACATCCACCGAGGTGACCCGCTCGTTGAGCCCAATCATGCGTTTGACATCCTCGATGGGCCGGTCGAGCATCTCGGCGATCTCTTCCGGGGTCGGCTCGTGATCCAGGTTCTGCGCCAGATGTCGCGCGGCACGTTGGTAGACGTTGATCTCCTTAACCACGTGGATCGGCAGACGGATGGTGCGGGTCTGATTCATGATCGCCCGCTCGATGGTCTGGCGGATCCACCAGGTGGCGTAGGTGGAGAAGCGAAAACCGCGCTCGGGATCGAACTTCTCCACCGCGCGGATAAGACCCAGATTGCCCTCTTCAATCAGATCCAGCAGCGCCAACCCCCGGTTGAGATAGCGCCGGGCGATCTTGACCACCAGGCGCAGATTGCTCTCGATCATCCGTTTGCGCCCCGCCTCGTCGCCCTTCTGCGCCAGGCGGGCGTAGTGGACCTCCTCCTCGGCGCTGAGGAGCGGACTGAATCCGATCTCGCTCAGATAGAGCCGGGTGGCATCCAACTGGCCGTCGGGGACGGCGCCCGCCTTGAAGGTGGTCCGCTCCTCCGCCACCTCCTCCGGCTCGGGTTGAGCACCAACCTCGTTCAGTAGGCTCTCACCATCCATGGCGGACTTATCATCCGGGCTGTTCTCTTTGGCCATATCGCTTCCCTCATGATCCTTGTTTCGGCAAATAGCGTGTCGGATCCACCGGCTTACCGTCGCGGCGGATCTCAAAATGGAGCATGACACCCTGCTTGCCACTCTCCCCCATCTCGGCAATCTTTTGCCCCTGTTTCACTGTAGTGCCCTCCTTTACCAGCAGCTTACGGTTGTGGCCGTAGGCGCTGAGGTAGGTGTCGTTATGTTTAATGATTATCAAGTTTCCGTAGCCGATAAGCCCGTCGCCGCTGTAGACCACCTCGCCGGCGGCGGCGGACTTAACCGACTGCCCCGCGTTGCCGCGGATATCCAGCCCCTTTTTGCCCTTGGCGGGGGCGAAGCCGGTAATCACCTTGCCCGTGGCAGGCCATTGCCAGCTTATCTTCTGACTCTGGCGGTTCGGTGACTTTTTTTCAACCGCCGCCTTGCTCCGCTGTTGTTTAGCGCTGCGGGGAAGCGCCGTGGTGGTGGGCGTAGCGGGAGCCTTGGCCGTAGCGGTACTGCTGCGGGTGGTGGTAGCCGCAGGCTGTTTCTCCGCCCGTTTGGCCTGGCGGGCGTTGCGTTGATAAGGGGGGATGATATAGATGTGTTGTCCGGGATGGATGGTGAAGGGGGCGGGGATATTGTTCCAGCCCGCCACCTGGCGGTGGTCGTAACCGTAGCGCCAGGCGATGGAGAAGAGGGTATCGCCCGGCTTGACGGTGTATTTGATCATTTCGCTTCGTCCGCCCAGCGGTTGCATCTGACCGCAACCGCTGAGCATCCCGCCGAGCAGTAGCAAGAGCAGACATAACCACCGCCTGTTAACGCTATACATGACCACCATTGCGAACGACTAAGTAGAGTGCGATGACCAGTAGTACCAGCAGCCAGCCGATGCGGTCGATATAGACCCGCAGCGTCTGCTCCATGCGTACCCCACCCCAGCGCATCAGCCCCGCCACCAGATAGAAGCGCGCCCCCCTGCCTAACGTCGAAGCGATGACGAAGGGGATGAAGGGCATTCCCACAACACCGGCGCTGATGGTGAAGATTTTATAAGGGATAGGCGAGAAACCGGCAAGCAGAATCGCCCAAAAGCCCCAGATCTCGAACCACTCACCGGCGCGCAGATAGGCCTCCCAGTAGCCCGCCCGATGCAGCCACGGCGAGACCAAATCGAAGGCGAATACGCCGATGAGATAGCCCAACATCCCCCCCAGCACCGAGGTCAGTGTGGTGATCAGCGCATAGTGCCACGCCTTGTGCGGGCGCCCCAGGGCCATCGGCGCCAGCATCACATCGGGGGGAATAGGGAAGAAGGAGGACTCGGCAAAGCTCAGCCCCCCCAGATAGAGCGGGGCGTGGCGGTGACGCGCCCAGCCGAGCACCTTGTCGTAGAGTAGCGAAAAGAGCCTCATCACACCCTACCGCTGCGCGCCGTTGAGCATGGGGACAAAGCTGACCCGGTCCAGCACCTGCTCTTGGTAGTGTTCCCCCTGGCGGGTGATGCGCAGCAGCCGCTGCGCACCCTCGCCGCCGACCGGCAGGATCAGACAGCCGCCGTCGACCAACTGCTGCTTGAGCGCCTCGGGCACCTCGGGCGGAGCGGCGGCGACCAGGATGGCGTCGAACGGCGCCTGTCCCTTCCAGCCGGCGTAGCCATCACCGTGACGCAGCCGAACGTGGCTGAGCTTGATCTGGCTGAGGTTGCTGCGCGCCCGCTCATAGAGGCTACCGATGCGCTCGATGCTGTAGACCTCCAGCCCCAGACTGGCGAGAATCGCGGTCTGATAGCCACAACCGGTCCCCACCTCCAGCACCTTTTGCGGGGCACACTCGAGCAGCGCCTCGGTCATGCGCGCCACCACATAGGGTTGGGAGATCGTTTGGCCGCAACCGATGGGCAGCGCGGTATCCTCGTAGGCGCGGGAGGCGAGCGCCTCGTCCACAAAGAGGTGGCGCGGCACGCTGCGCAAGGCCTCCAACACGCGTGGGTTCCGAATCCCCCGCTCCTGCAACCGCTGTACCAGCCGCTCACGGGTGCGCTGCGAGGTCATGCCGATGCCGCTGAACTGTTGTGAAGGGATCATCTCACTCCATCCCATCGAGCCATTCGGCCACACTGTCGATGAGATTGTGCCGGGTCAGATCCACCTGTAGCGGTGTCACCGAAACCCGCCCCTCACGCACGGCGTGAAAGTCGGTACCGGGACCGGCATCCTGCTCAACGCCCGCCGGGCCGATCCAGTAGATCCGGCGTCCACGCGGGTCGTTACTCTTGATCACCGCCTCGGCCTTGTGGCGGTGGCCCAGGCGAGTCACCTCAAAGCCACGCAGCTTATCCGCGGGCAGATCCGGCACGTTGACGTTGAGGATGGTATCCGCCGGCAGCGGATGCCGCTGGAGCCGTTGCAACAGCCGCACCGTCACCGCCGCGGCGGTAGCGTAGTGGGTGAAGCTGTGGCCGCCCTGGGAACAGAGAGAGACCGCCACTGCCGGCAGCCCCAAGAAACGCCCTTCAGTGGCCGCGGCGACGGTGCCTGAGTAGAGCACATCATCCCCCAGGTTGGCACCGGCGTTGATCCCGGAAACCACCATATCGGGCTCAAAGTCGAGCATCCCGGTGATCGCCAGGTGCACACAATCGGTAGGGGTGCCGTCGACGCGGTAGAAGCCGTTCGGGGCCTTGTGCGCCCGTAGCGGCACATCCAGGGTCAGTGAATTGCTCGCCCCGCTGCGATCGCGCTCGGGGGCCACCACGGTAATCTCTGCAATTCTCTCAAGGTGCTCGGCCAGGCAGTGGATGCCGGGCGCCAAATAGCCGTCGTCGTTACTTATAAGTATTTTCATCAAGGTCTTTCAGCCAGCCAGGAGCGGCTACTATAGCAGCCTCCGCATGCCGACATGAAGCCCGCCGGCCTATGGTAAACTACGCAATCATACGGCATACCCACGAGCGAGGCGATGAGCAGACACGGCGAACCGAGCGATGAGGAGAAAGCGCTGTTCCGGGCAGCGGTCGCTGACGCCGTCCCCCTGCCTCAACACCGCATCGCGCCCCACCGTAGCCCGCCACCGCCTCACCCCCGCCAACGTGAGGCGGATGAGGCCCGGGTGCTCGATGACATGCTCTCCGACTGCACCGACCCGGCGGAGCTGGAGACCGGCGAGGAGCTGCTCTACTGCCGCCCCGGCCTGCAACACAGCGTCATGCGCAAACTCCGCCGTGGCCACTACACGGTCGAGGCGGAGCTCGATCTGCACGGTCTGCGAGTGGCCGAGGCGCGCCAGGCCCTTACCGGTTTCCTGCAAAACGCCCTCGCCTGCGGCATCAAGACCGTGCGCATCGTCCACGGCAAGGGCAACGGATCCTTCAACAAACAGCCGGTACTCAAGGGCAAGGTCAACCACTGGCTGCGCCAGCGCATCGAGGTACTCGCCTTCTGCTCGGCCCGTCCCGTCGACGGCGGTACCGGCGCCATCTATGTCCTGCTGCGCCGCCCGCGCTGAACGCCCCGACTGACCATCGCCCCACCGCCCGTGGCGTAATGTAGGACAAACTCCACTTTTCACCCGGCGTGCCAGTACCAATACTACACAACTGGCCCGCAACGTGGTTATTAAGCTGCGAAAGTGCCGGCCAAAGCTCCTGCACCAGTGGGGAGTTGTCGCACTGGGCCCACGCACTGCAAAATCTGATGGCACAATTCAAGCTTTGAGCACTTTGCGCCGATAACCCTCGACAGAGCACCTGTCCGGGGCTTTTTATAGGTTAACCACACCCGGGGAACACGCAACATGCAGCGTTTTTTTTCCAGTATTCGCAACAAGTTGATGGCCATCACCGGTACCGGCACCACGCTGGTACTGCTGTCGGCCCTCTACGGTTTCTGGGGTGCGGACCAGAGCCTGCAACGCTTTCAGGGGCTGCTGGAGACAGAGGTCGCCGCCGAACGGGCCACCTTGCACCTGCTCTCCGACTTCAAAAAGCAGGTCCAGGAGTGGAAGAACGTCCTCCTGCGCGGGAGCGATCCCGCCCAGCTGGAGAAGTATTGGGGGCAATTTGAGCACCATGAGAGGCGCATCCAGCAGCGGGCCCAGCAGATTCTCGGCATGCTCCCCGAGGGGGAGGTGCGCCAGCGGCTGCAGCGCTTTCGTGATGCCCACAAGGCGATGGGAGAGGAGTACCGCGCCGGTCTCGAAGCCTTCCGCCGGAGCGGCTTCGACAGCACCGTTGGCGACCGCGCTGTAAGCGGTATCGATCGCACACCGACCCGCATGCTGGACGAGACCGCCGCGCTCATCGCCACACAGGCGGAAGCGCGGACCGAACACGCCGTGACCTACGCCCGCAGCGATCTCATCGCCGGGCTTATCTTTATGGCCTTTGCCGTGGCCTTCGCCTTCATCACCTTCCTGGTCTACCTGCAAAAACAGGTGCTGGTCCCCTCCCGTGAGCTGTCACAAAAGCTGCAACAGATGGCCGCGCGGGACTTTAGCGGCAAGATCCGGCGCTGCACCAATGATGAGCTCGGCGATATCGCCGAAAGCGCCGAGACGATCCGCAGCGCGATGCAGGAGATCATCACCGAGTTAAGTCACTCCAGCGGGGATCTGAACGACTCGGTGACTCAATTGAGCGAGGTGATCGAGATCACCCGCCGCGGGGTCGAACAGCAACTGCACGAGACCGAGCAGGTGGCCACGGCCATCAATCAAATGACCACCACTATGCAGGAGGTGGCCGCCAACGCCGGCATCGCCGCCGACTCGGCCAACAGCGCCGAAGATGCCGCCCAGCAGGGGCGCCGCATCGTCAGTGACACCATCGAGGATATCGATACCCTGGCCCGGGAGATGGAGAGTGCGGCCAAGACCATTCACGGCCTGGAGCAGGAGAGCGAACAGATCGGCGGGGTACTGGATGTCATCAAGGGGATCTCGGAGCAGACCAACCTGCTGGCGCTCAATGCCGCCATCGAGGCGGCGCGCGCCGGGGAACAGGGGCGAGGCTTCGCCGTCGTGGCCGACGAAGTGCGGGCACTGGCGATCCGCACACAAAAGTCGACCGAGGAGATCGAGGCGATGATCGACCGCCTGCAGACGGGCTCACGCGATGCGGTCACGGTGATGGAGCGCAGCCGCCAACAGGCCAACGCCAGTACCGAACGCTCCGCCGAGGCGGGCAGCTCCCTGGAGGCGATCACCACGGCGGTCAGCCAGATCACCCAGATGAATGCACAGATCGCCGACGCCTCCGAACAGCAGCGCGGCGTGACCGAAGAGATCAACCGCAACATCATGAACATCAGCGAGATCGCCGAGTACTCCTCCGAGGGGAGCAAACGCATCGACGAGGCCAACGGCAGCCTGGAGGGGGTCTCCAAGCGGCTCGGGTCACTGGTGGCCAGCTTCAAAATATCTTGACGCCGTAACTCGGGCGGTGATAAGGATGGGTGGGCTATCACTGCAACACGGACAATACAACAGGAACGTATAAAAGGTCAGGCATCAGCCTGGAGGGTTAAGCAGCGATGAAAAAGAATTTTCCGATCACCGGGGTGGAACGCGACTATCCGGAGAGCTACAACATCCTCTCCACCACCAACCCCAAAGGGATCATCACCTACACCAACGACGACTTCAACGAGGTCGCCGGTTTCACCGATGAAGAACTGCGCGGTAAGAACCACAACGTGGTGCGCCACCCCGACATGCCGCCGGCGGCATTCGCCGACCTGTGGGAGACGGTCAAGTCCGGCCACAGCTGGATGGGGATGGTCAAAAACCGCTGCAAGAACGGCGATCACTACTGGGTCGATGCCTTCGTCACCCCCATCATGGAAGATGGCAAGATCGTCGAGTACCAGAGCGTGCGCACCAAACCCTCCCGGGAACACGTCGACCGTGCCAGCGCCGTCTATCAACAGATCAACGCCGGCAAGATGCCGCGGGCGCTGCGCACTCCCACCCTGGGCATCAAGACCAAGCTTATCCTGGGCTATCTGATCGCTCTACTGCCCCTGCTGGGCATCGCCCTCAGCCAGGGAGTGGCCTCGCTCCCACTGCTTATCGGTGCAATCATCACCCTGGCGCTGGGCTACGGCCTCACCGCGCTGTTCATGGGGCCGATTGGGCGCGCGGTAGGGAAGGCACGAGAGAAGGTCGACAACCCGCTGATGCAGTACATCTACACCGGTCGCACCGACGAGGCCGGACAGCTACAGCTGGCGATGAAGATGCAGGACTCCGAGATGGGCGCCATCCTCGGTCGGGTCAGCGACTCCTCCGTCACTCTCACTCGCAACGCTGAAACCCTGGCCACCACCGTGGAGGAGACCAACAGCGACATCCAGCAGCAGCAGGCGGAGACCGATCAGGTCGCCACCGCAGTCAACGAGATGTCGGCTAGCATCCAGGAGGTGGCCAACAACGCCTCACAGGCTGCCGATGCGGCCACTTCAGCCCGCACCGAAGCCGAATCGGGCATGGCGGTGGTGAATACCACTGCCGAAGCGATCGGGGAGCTGGCCAAGGAGATCAGCGAGGCCGGAGAGGTGATCGAGCAGCTGCGCAAGGATAGCGACGAGATCACCACCGTGCTCGAGGTGATCGGCGGTATCGCCGAGCAGACCAACCTACTCGCCCTCAACGCCGCCATCGAGGCGGCGCGCGCCGGCGAACAGGGTCGGGGCTTTGCCGTGGTGGCTGACGAGGTGCGCACCCTCGCCTCCCGCAGCCAGAGCGCCACCCAGGAGATCCGCGAGATGATCGACAAGCTGCAAAACGCCGCCTACAAAGCCGTATCGGTGATGGACGCCAGCAAAGAGCGCAGCAGCGCGAGCGTGGAGCAGGCCGGTCAGGCCGCCAACTCACTGCAGAGCATCACCGACGCGGTGAACGTCATCTCCGACATGAGCGCACAGATCGCCACCGCGGTGGAGGAGCAGAGCTCCGTCGCCGACGAGGTCAGCCGCAGCATCACCACCATTCGCTCCTCTGCGGAGCACACCGCCGAGACCTCGGGTGAGATGGAGCGGGCCGCGCGCGACATGTCCGGCCTGGCGAGCGACCTGAGGCAGCTCATCCAGTACTTCTAAGGCTTGGGAATGTGTTCACCACAGCGCCAGTATGATCCGCTGGGCAGGCCGCTAACAGGGACTGATTAGGCGTTGTCGACCCTAATCAGCTCCCGCAATACACTGGTGGCGTAGCCGCCGGCCTGTAGCGAAAAGCTGAGACGTAACACCCCCTCCTCCGGCCACTCCCACGAAAACGCCTCAACCGGCAGACGCAGCGGGCGTCGCGCCTGCTCCATGCCGGTCGCCTCCAGCCCCTGCTTCAACTCCGCCTCAGCCTGCAAGGCCTCGCGCTCACACTCACGCGCCTGCGCCAGGCTGGAGGGTTGCCCACGGCCCCATAGCGGCCCGCTGGGATGGAGCTCCCCCTGCTCGACCTTGCGCTCGATTTCACTACTGAGCAGCCGCACGCTAAAGGCGCTGCTGGTGCCGTTGCTGATCAGCGACTCACCGGGCAGCGCCCGATTCCAGCTCCCCTGCTCCACCCGCGCAGAGAGTACCCGATTAAACAGCCAGGAGCGGGCGGCGGAGAGGTAGAGTCCGCGCTTGTGGCGATCACGCTCCTGCAACTGGCCGCGAAAGATCGCCCGCGCCCGCTCCAGATTATCGCCGTGGTGGCCGAAACGCTGCTCACCGAAGTAGTTGGGCACCCCCCGGGCGGCAACCGCCTGCAGACGCCGCTCCAACGCCTCACAACGACCATGGAGATGGCGCACCGTCAGGCAGAAATGGTTGGCACGGAGTCTACCGCGGCGCAGCTTGCGCCGGTGGCGATCCACCTCGAGGATGGTCAGGGCGTCGCTATCGAGCCGCTGCCAATCGGGCTCCGCGACGCCGCTGAGGTGGACGGTGAAAAATTGGCTGGTCACGGCGTGTCGATCCTTGAGTCCAGCGTAACCGACCTCACTCAGGGGCACACCGGCAAGCTCCGCCAGCTGCCGCGCCACCCACTCGGTGTTACAACCACGCTTACGAACATGCAGCAGAGCGTGATTCCCTTCGCCCTCCGGCGAGAAACCCAGACGCTCATCGACGATAAAGTCTTCGGCGACGCTGCGGATCGTCCCGTGGCACTCTGGTCGACCCAGGGCCCACGCCCACTCACTCATCATTCAGCAGCACCACCGCATGGGCGGCGATCCCCTCTCTGCGCCCGGCAAAACCGAGCGTCTCTGTGGTGGTCGCCTTGACATTCACCTGCGTCACCTCAGCCTGCATGTCTTGGGCGAGAAAGTGGCGCATGGCGTCGATATGGGGTGACAGCTTGGGCGCCTGAGCGATGATGGTCATATCCGCATTGCCGAGCTGATAACCGTTCTCCCGCACCAGTCCCATCACCTGTCGCAACAACACCCGACTGTCGATGTTTTCAAACTCCGCGCTGGTATCGGGAAAGTGCCTGCCGATATCCCCCAGCCCCAAGGCGCCCAGCAGTGCATCGCACAACGCATGGATCAACACATCCCCGTCCGAGTGGGCGGCGAAGGCGTGGCTGTGGGGAATACGCACACCACCGAGCATAATGTGATCACCGGCGGTGAAGGCGTGTACATCGTAACCGTGTCCGATTCGCATGCTTACTCCTAAAAAAACCTTTCAACGCAAAGGCGCAAAGGCGCAAAGGCGCAAAGGCGCAGAGGTCGCAAAGAAAAATAAATACTCGTTAAACACCCGTCATCGCTCTGCCGCTGTGAAGATAACAGACGAACCCTTTG
>JBNJGC010000043.1:0-2460 GCA_051747405.1 Pseudomonadota bacterium | reverse complement strand
CGCAAAGGCGCAAAGGCGCAGAGGTCGCAAAGAAAAATAAATACTCGTTAAACACCCGTCATCGCTCTGCCGCTGTGAAGATAACAGACGAACCCTTTGCGTCCTTCGCGTCTTTGCGCGACGTGCATGGATGCACTAGTGCCGCGATGGCAGGATGCCATTGAGCGGTCCTTTGCGTTAATCTCTTATCTGTTGTGTTAAATATAATTCAGCAAGCATGAGGTCCTGGGGGCGGGTGATTTTGATGTTGTCGCCGTGGCCTTCGATCATCTTGGGCGCCTTGCCGGCCAGTTCCATCGCCGTGGCCTCGTCGGTGACCAGTTGGTCATTAGCCAGTGCCGACTGTAGCGCCTGCAGCAGTTCACCCAGGCGAAACATCTGCGGTGTCAGCGCCCGCCACAGGTGCTCACGCGGGACGGTTTCAATAACACCGTCATCTGCGTCAGTACGCTTCACGGTATCGGCCACCGGCAGGCCCAGCAGACCGCCCACAGGGTGCTCCTGTAGCGCACCGATAAGGTGGTCGAGATCCTCACGCCGCAAGCAGGGGCGGGCCGCATCGTGCACCAGCACCCAGTCATTGGCGGCTGCGCGCTGTTGCAGCAGCTGCAGGGCGTTGAGTACCGAGTGGCAACGCTCTTCACCACCGGAGGCGCTCAGCAGCTTTGGGTGGCTGATAGCCAGCTGTTGCCAGTAGGGGTCACCGTCGCTGACGGCGACCACCACGCCGGAGAGCCGCGGATGGTCGAGAAAACGCCCCAGGGTATGCTCCAGCACCGTGCGACCGTGCAGCTCGAGATACTGCTTCGGCCGATCCGCCTGCATCCGCCTGCCGACCCCCGCCGCCGGGATCACCGCCCAAAAGTTCTGTTTGTTAGCCATAATTATAATTAAAACATTTCAACGCAGAGGACGCAGAGGACGCAAAGAAAGACTAACAGATATTAAATCTAACCCTTCACACTATTTGCGCATCGGAACAGCTCAACAACAAACGACTCATGCCATACCCGAACACAAATCGCTCATACATTGATAACCTCTGCGTACTCCGCGTCCTCTGCGTTGCAACCTTTTACTACTCTTCCACAACCTGGAAGAAGGTTTCGTCTTTTTTGATCATGCCAAGGTCGGCGCGGGCGCGCTCTTCGAGCGCTTCCAGGCCCTTTTTCAGGTCGCGCACCTCCGCCTCGAGGGCCTTGTTACGCTCGTCGAGTTTGCGGTTTTGTGCCTCCTGTACCGCCACCCGCTGCTCCAGTTGCCAGAGGCGTAGCAGTCCATTGTTACCGAACCACAATTGGTATTGCAGTACCAGCAGCAGGAGCAGCAGAAGTGTGGCGAGCCATTTCATAGATTCCTGATAATAACAGGCCCGGACAACCTGCGGTTATCCGGGCCCGTCTCTCCCCGATTGTCGCTTTTTACTCCCCTTTCAGGTTGTAAAACGCCTCCATCCCGGGATAGCTTGCCTTGTCGTCCAGCGCCTCGGCGATGCGGATGAGGCGGTTGTATTTGGCGACGCGGTCTGAGCGGGACATGGAGCCGGTTTTGATCTGGCCGGCGTTGGTGGCCACGGCGATGTCGGCGATGGTGGTGTCCTCGGTCTCACCGGAGCGGTGGGAGACCACGGCGGTGTAGCCGGCGTCCTTGGCCATCTGGATCGCCTCAAGGGTTTCGCTCAAGGTGCCGATCTGGTTGACCTTGATGAGGATGGAGTTACCGATCCCCTTATCGATCCCCTCTTGAAGGATCTTGGGATTGGTGACGAACAGGTCGTCACCCACCAGCTGCACCTTCTTGCCCAGCTTGTCGGTGAGCAGCTTCCAGCCGTCCCAATCGGCCTCATCCATACCGTCCTCGATGGAGATAATCGGGTACTTCTCCACCCAGTCGGCCATCAGTTCGACAAACTCGGCGGGGGAGAGCTCTTTGTTCTCAGAGGCGAGCACATATTTGCCCTCCTTGTAGAACTCGGAGCTGGCCGCGTCGATGGCGATCATGATCTCCTCGCCCGCTTTGTAGCCGGCCTTGTCGATCGCCTCGAGGATGACCTGGATCGCCTCTTCGTTGGAGGAGAGGTCGGGGGCGAAACCGCCCTCGTCGCCCACGGCGGTATTCATCCCCTTTGCGGAGAGTACCTTTTTCAGTGCATGGAAGACCTCGGCGCCGTAGCGGATCGCCTCGTTGATGCTGGGGGCGCCCACCGGGACGATCATAAACTCCTGCAGGTCGACGCTGTTATCGGCGTGCTCACCACCGTTGATGATGTTCATCATCGGCACCGGCAGGCTGAACTCGGTTCCCTTGTCGCCGGCCAGATAGCGGTAGAGGGGCAGCTGCTGGGCGGCGGCGGCGGCCTTGGCGGCGGCCAGGGAGACAGCGAGAATGGCGTTGGCACCGAGTTCGGCTTTGTTATCGGTGCCGTCGAGCTCGATCATCGCCTGGTCGATGGCCTTCTGA
>JBNJGC010000042.1:0-16891 GCA_051747405.1 Pseudomonadota bacterium | reverse complement strand
CTGAACTAATAAAAGAATCGCCTCAATACCGATACGGTGACAAATCCAACAATGAACGTACGCCAAGAGTCGAACCGGATTCCAACAAGGGACGCCATTATTGAGCACCTTCAGGCACGGCTTGAGGGGTTGTTAGCCATCTACGCCTTTGGCAGCCGCATACAGGGAACGGCCACAGCCGAGAGCGACCTGGACCTGGCCGTCCTGGTAGCGGGCTACGCCGACCCGCTGCAGCTATGGGAGGTGGCCGGTGAACTTTCAGACTTTGCCGGTTACACGGTCGACCTACTTGACCTGCGCGCCGCATCCACGGTAATGCAGTATCAGATCGTGACCACTGGTGAGCGTTGGTGGGCGGTGGATCACCAGGCCGCGCTCTACGAAACGGTCATACTCAGTGAAAAAACCGAGCTGGACCAGGCGCGCGCCGGCTTACTGGCAGATATCGAGGAACGAGGCCGGATTTATGATTGATGACATCCTGCTCAACAAAGCAGCCACGATCGAGCGTTGCGTTGCACGCGCTCGTGAAGAGTACCAGGCCAACCCCGACGGCTTCGCCACCGACCTCACCCGCCAGGATGCCGCCATTCTTAACATCCAGCGGGCCTGCGAAGCGGCCCTGGACATGGGCCACTACCTCATCCGAAAAGAGCGGCTGGGCGTGCCTCAAAGCGCCCGTGACGTCTTCCAGCTGCTACAGCAGGGAGGATGGATAAGCGTTGAGCTTGCCGAGGTACTTAAACGCATGGTGGGCTTCCGTAATATTGCCGTACACGACTATCAAACCCTGCAACTCCCGATCGTCGTCAGCATCATCCAACACCACCTGGATGACTTCCTCACCTATAGCGAGACACTGCTCCGGCGCAATGGCCAAAGCCACGGGGAAAATTGAATGCAAGCCAAAAAAAACGGCCCCGAATGGGGCCGTTCCTTTTCCAACCTACCGCTCTAAATTAGAGCCGATAGTTCGGCGCCTCCTTGGTGATCTGCACGTCGTGGACGTGCGACTCGGAGAGGCCGGAGTTGGTGATGCGTACAAACTCGGGCTTGGTGCGCATTTGGTCGATGTTGCGACAGCCGGTGTAGCCCATGGAGGAGCGCAGACCGCCGAGCATCTGGTGGATCACCGGCTGCATGGAGCCCTTGAACGGTACACGACCTTCGATACCCTCGGGGACCAGCTTGTCCTGGTCGGTGCTCTCCTGGAAGTAGCGGTCGGAGGAGCCTTGATTACCGCCCATGGCGCCGAGGGAACCCATGCCACGGTAGGACTTGTAGGAGCGGCCCTGGAACAGCTCGACCTCGCCGGGGGCCTCTTCGGTGCCGGCGAACATGGAGCCCATCATCACCGAGTAGGCACCGGCGACAATGGCCTTGGACATGTCGCCGGAGAAGCGGATGCCGCCGTCGGCGATGAGCGGTACACCGGTGCCTTCCAAGGCCTCTGCGACGTTGGAGATGGCGGTGATCTGCGGCACACCGACACCGGCGACCACACGGGTGGTGCAGATGGAGCCGGGGCCGATACCCACCTTGACGCCGTCGGCGCCGGCCTCGACCAGCGCCTTGGCGGCATCGGCAGTGGCGATGTTGCCGCCGATGACCTGCAGCGCGGGGAAGTGCTTCTTCACCCAGGCGACGCGGTCCAGCACGCCCTGAGAGTGACCATGGGCGGTGTCGACCACGACTACGTCGACGCCGGCGGCGACCAGCGCCTCGACACGCTCGTCGGTGCCCTCGCCAACGCCGATGGCGGCGCCGCAACGCAGACGGCCCTGGTCGTCCTTGCAGGCGTTGGGCTTGTCGGTGGCCTTCTGGATGTCCTTGACGGTGACCATGCCGCGCAGGCGGAAGTTATCGTCCACCACCAGCACCTTTTCGATGCGGTGCTCATGCAGCAGCTCCTTGACCTCCTCGCGGTCGGTCCCCTCCTTGACGGTGACCAACTTCTCCTTGGGGGTCATGATGGTGGAGACCGGCTGATCGTAGTGGGTCTCGAAGCGCAGGTCGCGGCTGGTGACGATGCCCACCAGCTCCTCGCCGTCGACCACCGGTACGCCGGAGATCTTCTCGCGCCGGGTCAGCTCCATCAGCTCGGCGATGGTCATGCTGGGGGCGACGGTGATGGGATCTTTGATGACGCCGCTCTCGAACTTCTTCACCGAGCGCACCTCGGCGGCCTGCTGCTCGATGGTCATACTCTTGTGGATGATGCCGATACCCCCCTCCTGGGCCAGAGCGATGGCCAGGCGCCCTTCGGTCACGGTGTCCATGGCCGCCGAGACCAGCGGGATGTTCAAGCTGATGTCGCGGGTCAGACGTGTGGTGAGGTCGACATCCTTGGGCAACACGTTGGAGTGCGCCGGGACCAGCAGTACGTCGTCGAAGGTAAGCGCTTCCTGAACAATTCTCATATTGGGTATCCGCACTCTATGTTCGATGGGTAAACGCGTAATTATAAGGTTTGACGGGCGCCCGGTAAACTGGCTAATCTAGGGAAAGGTGCCCGAAGTTCGGGCACCGAGCACATGGAAGTCCGGTCGGCTGCGCCGTGTAGCCCACCGCACGAGAGGTTGGATCCCCCCAAATAATATCAACCATCGGAGGATGTCCATGAAAAAAACCATAATGACCGCATCACTGGCACTGCTGCTCTCAGCCTGTGCCTCCAACGGCGGGACCACCGCCAATGCGGATAACGCGGCACAGGCCATCGCTGCCGCCGAGACCGCACGTAAAGAAGCCGCCGCTGTCGGCTACGAGTGGCGCGATACCGGTAAAATCCTCAAGGCTGCCAAGAAAGCCGCCAAGGAGCAGGACTATCAGCGTGCCATGTACCTGGCGGGCGTGGCTGAGCGTCAGAGCGAAAACGCGGTCAAACAACAGGCCGAGCAGATGGCTGCAGTCAGCCACTGATTCCCCCCGGAATCAGCCCACAGGCCGCCGCACCATGCGGCGGCCTTTTTGTTTCTCTGGTAAACTCCCTCCATGCCAAACGCCCAACGCCGTAGCCCACACCCCCTGCGCGAGATCTACTCCGTCTCCCGCCTCAACCGCGAGGCCAGGGCCGTGCTCGAGGGGAGCTTTCCGCTGCTCTGGGTCGAGGGGGAGATCTCCAACCTGGCCCGCCCCCGCTCGGGCCACATCTACTTCTCGCTCAAGGATGAGTTTGCCCAGGTCCGCTGCGCCATGTTCCGCATGCGGGCGATTAACCTCCCCTTTCGTGCCGAGAACGGCATGCAGGTGGTGGCGCGGGTACGGGTAGGGCTCTACGAGCCGCGCGGGGACTATCAGCTGGTGGTCGATCACATGGAGGAGTCCGGCGACGGCGCCCTGCGCCGCGCCTTTGAGGCGCTCAAGTCCCGTCTGGAGCAGGAGGGGCTGTTCGCGCAGGAGCGTAAGCGCCCGCTGCCGGCGATGCCGCGGCGCATCGGTGTGGTCACCTCACCCAGCGGTGCGGCGATACGCGACATTCTCACGGTGCTCAAACGGCGTTTTCCGGCCATTCCGGTGGTGATCTATCCGGTGGCGGTCCAGGGCGAGGGGGCAGCCAACGATATCGCCGGGATGATCCGGCTGGCCGCTGAGCGGGCCGAGTGCGACGTTCTCATCGTCGGGCGCGGTGGCGGCTCTCTGGAGGATCTCTGGGCCTTCAACGAAGAGAGTCTCGCCCACGCCATTCACGACAGCCCCATTCCGGTGGTCAGTGCCGTGGGGCATGAGGTGGATGTGACCATCGCCGATTTCGTGGCTGACGCACGCGCCGCCACCCCGTCGGCAGCTGCTGAGCTGCTGAGCCCCGACCGGGAGGCCTGGCTGCAGCGTCTGCAACAACTGGAGCGGCGCCTGCAGCGACAGATTGGGCTACAGCTACAGCAGCGTCGACAACGGCTACAGTGGCTGGTAAAGCGGCTGAAGCACCCCGGACGCCGGCTTCAGGAGCACGCCCAGCGACTCGATGAGCTGGAGCTACGCATGGGACGGGCGGTGGCCCACCAACTGCGCCACAAAGCCGGCAGGCTGGAGACGCTGCAGGCGCGCCTGGTGCGTCACAACCCGGCGCAGCGCCTGGCGCAGCTTCAGCAGCGGCGCCGGGACCTCAGCGAGCGACTGCGCCGCGCGATGCAACAACAGCTCGAGCGCGAGCAGCAGCGGCTCGCCGGCCAGGTGCGTGCGCTGGAGACCGTCAGCCCCCTCGCCACGCTCAGCCGCGGCTACGCCATTGTCAGTGATGCCGAAAGCGGCGCCGTGATACAGCGCAGTGATGAGGTCAACATCGGCGACACCGTCCACGCCCGCCTCCACCGGGGTGGGCTACGTTGCCGCGTCGAGGAGATAGAGGATGAAGAGCGTTAAACCCCTGCTGCTTTCGTTTTTGCTACTGTTCAGCGGCTCCCCGTTGGCACTGGAGCTGCCCCGTGCGGCTGCCGTGCCCGGCGGTATCGCCCATATCCCGCTGGGCGATGCCCCGCAGCGCCCTGAGGCGAGCTACCAGGGCAAGCCGGTGATGGTTAAGCGGCACAACGACCAGTGGCTGGCGCTGGTGGGGCTGCCGCTGTCGGCCAAGCCCGGCAGCCACAGGCTGGAGTTGGCCGGGGGCGGGAAGCGTCACTTCGACGTCACCGATAAGCAGTATGAAGAGCAGCACATCTCCATCAAAAACAAACGCAAGGTCAACCCCTATAAGGATGACCTCAAGCGCATCCGCAGCGAGCAGGCGCGCAGCCGCGAGGCCTTCGCCAGCTGGGACGCCGAGCGCACGGCAGAGCTGGACTTCCTGCTGCCGGTGAACGGTCGCCTCAGCGGCACCTTCGGCAAGAAGCGTTTTTTCAACGGCCAGCCGCGTCGCCCCCACAGCGGCATGGACATCGCCGCCCCCACCGGCACTCCGGTCAAGGCCCCGGCGGCGGGCCGGATCAGTGAAACCGGCGACTACTTCTTCAACGGCAATACCGTCTTTATCGACCACGGCGAGGGGCTGATCACCATGATCTGCCACCTCAACAGCATCGAGGTCGAAGTGGGGCAAGAGGTCGAGCGAGGTGACGTGGTGGCCACGGTGGGCGCCACCGGGCGTGTTACCGGCCCCCACCTGCACTGGACCGTCAGCCTCAACAACACCCGCATCGATCCAGCGCTGTTTCTCAAGCGCGAAACCATCGCCGCGCTCGATGCGCCCAATCACCAATGAGGCGTATTCCACACCGCTTTGCGCCCAAGCTGCTGGCGTTCTTCACCTCGCTCATCATGTCCTTCATCATGTCGATGGTGATCACCTTCATGAACCTCGGCTGGGTAGATGACTTCTTCTTCCGGTGGATGAACGCCTGGTTCAGCGCCTTTCTCATCGCCTTCCCCACCATCCTGCTGGTGCTACCCATCGCCCGGGGCATCGTCGTCCGGCTGACCGAACCGCCGGGCTGAGCATTGGATCATCGCGCCAAGACGCGTACACTTACGCCTGAAATCAACGAAATTTAAGGATCCACCATGCAAATCTCTGCAAACAAAGTCGTCTCCATCGATTACACTCTGACCAACAGCGAAGGCACCGTGATCGACACCTCCAAGGGTCGCGGTCCCCTCGCCTACCTCCAGGGCCACAGCAACATCATCCCCGGCCTGGAGAAAGAGCTGGAAGGTAAGAGTACCGGCGACGCACTGCAGGTGACCGTATCGCCCGAAGAGGGCTATGGCGAGCGCGACGACAGCCTGACCCAGGCCGTACCGCGCCAGATGTTCGAAAATGCCGACGAGATCCAGGTCGGTATGCAGTTCCAGACCCAGACCGAGCAGGGCCCCCACATCGTCACCGTTATCAATGTCGATGATGAGAACGTCACTGTGGACGCCAACCACCCGCTGGCGGGCCAGACCCTGAACTTCGATGTCTCCGTCGTCGAGGTACGTGACGCCAGTGAGGAGGAGCTCTCCCACGGACACGTACACGGTCCGGACGACGAAGCGCACTAATCCTATCCTGCAAGAACGCACCGGCGTTCTGAGAGCGATACAAAAAGGGTCCCGTACGGGACCCTTTTTCGTTGCCTCGGCGCCCGCGCCTACTCCTCGAGATAGGCGTCCGGGGTAGAGCGCAGCTCCTCCATCGCCTTACGCGCCCGTTCGCGGGCCTTGCGCTCCTCCTCCTTGCGTCGCGCCTCTTCGGCCTCTCGACGCGCCTGCTCCTCTGCCTCACGTGCCGCCTTCTCCTCTGCGAGCCGCCGCTCTTCGGCCTCACGGGCCGCCGCTTCCGCCGCCCGCTGGCGCTCCTCCGCCTCCCGTGCCAGACGCTCCTGCCGTTCACGCTCGCGCCGGGCCGCAGCTTCCGCCTCCGCCTTCTCACGGGCCAGGCGTTCGGCCTCGGCCCGCTCCCGGGCCTCCGCCTCACGGCGTTGGCGGGCGGCCAGCTCATCCAGCTTTAGCATCGCCGGTTCAAAGCCCTGCTCGGCGGCCTTCTCGTACCACTGCCGCGCCTGCGCATAGTCCTGTTCGGTCCCCTGACCGTTGGCGTACATATCGCCGAGCTTCACCTGCGCCTCGGGGTGGCCGTAATCGGCCATCTTCTTCTGATAGGCAAAAACGCCGCTCCAGACATCCTCCGCCGCCAGCGGTGGGGCGAGTAGTATGAGCAAGAGCAGCGGCAGGCAGCGCAGCACGGGCGTACGCAGGTTGTGGGCAGTTACCATGATCATCCCCCTTGTATGCGCGAAGTGTGCGCTTCACGCAAATATTGAGCCACACCACTCCCTGGTGGTTGATGCCCTCCCTGACACCGCCTGTCTGCGCAGGCATTTTTTTACAATATCCTTGGGAGAATAATGGTTATCGGACGAAAGGTAAACTCACCGTAACAAAAAGCCCCGCGTTGAGCGGGGCTTGTAAACGGGCGCCGGAGCTTTTACTTAAAGGCTTGCCCGGGCTTGGCGCCGAATGCCTTGAGGATATAGACCATGGGGCAGAAGCCGGTGAAGGCGGACTGAAACAGGTTCAGGCCGACAAAGGCGGTAAAAAAGAGCCAATATTCGTGGTGAAAGATGGGGCTCATCGACATGCCCAAGGCGACGCTCAACATGACGAAAAAGCCGGCGACGGCAAATACGATACGATCAATGCTCATGGTTTTCTCCTTCCGGGTGTGTTGTGCCGCTGAACGGCAGTTGTCGTTATTATACAAATCAGATTAAGGATTTTCTAATATAGCGCTACTTTTTGCTCCGCTTCTTCTCACGCTTTTTAACAAACTTTACCAGCCGTTGCTTGCGCGCCACCTGGCGTTTGTTGAGGGTATTCTTCTTGCCGGCGTAGGGGTTCTCACCGCCTTTGAACTCAATGCGGATCGGCGTCCCCTCCAGCTTGAGGTGTTTGCGAAAGCTGTTCTCCAGATAGCGCTTGTAGCTGTGGGGAATGGCATCCACCTGGTTACCATGGATCACGATAAGCGGTGGGTTTTTCCCCCCTTGGTGGGCATAGCGCAGCTTGATCCTCCGACCGCGCACCAGCGGCGGTTGGTGGCTAAGCTGCAGTGACTCAAGCAGTGCGGTCAACTCCGGGGTGCTGAACTTACGCATGGCCGAGGCGTAGGCCTTTTGCACCGAGGCGTAGAGCTCGCCGACACCGGTGCCGTGCAGGGCCGAGGTGTAGTGGAATTTGGCGAAATCGAGAAAGGGCAGCTTCACCTGCAGCTCGCGGCGAACCTTATCTTTTTGCTCCTGATCCAGCCCGTCCCACTTGTTGATGGCGATCACCAGAGCGCGCCCGGCCTCCATCACATGACCCAACAGGTGTGCATCCTGCTCGCTGATCCCCTCACGGGCATCCAGCACCATGACCACCACGTTGGCATCGGTGATCGCCTGTAGCGTCTTGATAATACTGAACTTCTCTATCGCCTCCTTGACCCGCGCACGGCGGCGCACACCGGCGGTGTCGATGAGGGTGTAGTGCTGCCCATCACGTTCGAAGGGGATGTAGATACTATCGCGGGTGGTGCCGGGCATATCGAACACCACCACCCGCTCCTCGCCGAGAATGCGGTTGACCAGGGTGGATTTGCCCACGTTGGGGCGACCGATGATGGCCACGCGGATCCCCTGCTCCTCTCGCTCCTCCTCGGAGAGGTTCTCCTCCTCATCGGGGAACGGCTCCAACACCGCGTTGATGAGACTACGTACGCCGCGACCATGGGCCGCGGCTATGGCCCAGGGCGTACCCAGCCCCAGCTCGTGAAACTCGCCGGTAACCACGGTGGCATCGACCCCATCGGTCTTGTTCACCACCAGGGTGACCGGTTTGCCACACTGGCGCAGATAGTCGGCGATGTTGGCGTCAGCGACGCTCAGACCGTCGCGGGCGTCGACCAGGAAGAGCACCGCATCGCTCTCCCCAATGGCCAGGCGCACCTGCTGCGCCATCTCACTGTCGATACCCTGCTCATTGCCGCTAAGCCCGCCGGTATCAACCACCAGATAGGGGCGCTCACCCAGACGCCCGATGCCGTACTGGCGGTCACGGGTCAAGCCGGCAAAATCGGCGACCAGCGCATCCCGCGAGCGGGTGAGATTGTTGAACAGAGTGGATTTACCCACATTGGGCCGCCCGACCAGGGCGATGACCGGTTTCATGGCGCATCCGCCCCGGAGTCGACCGGGCTCACCTCAAAGGCGTCCAGTACGCCCCGCTTGTCCAGACCAAAGACCTTCACCCCCTCCACGGCGGGAGCCAGCAGTAGGGCGCGATCTTCGGGGTAGGCGGCATCGTATACCGTCTCCAGCACATCGCCCGGCGGCCAATACTCTTCAAAGGTTTGCACTCGGCTGCGCGCCGCCAGCGAACCGTCCTCTTTATGCAACCAGTGGAGGTGGCCGGCGTAGTCACCGACGATCACATAGTTCCCCTGCTGTACCGGGGTGGTCAGGGCGCGGCGCAGCAGTGCGTCCTGCTTCCACATAGTGCCGCCGTTGCGCCGGGACAGGGCCCAGACGTTGCCATCGGTATCGCTCAGGTAGAGGTTGTCCTCATCCAGTGTGATACCACTGGCCGAACCGATCTCGCGATTCCACAGCGTCTCGCCGGAGGCCAGGGCGATGGCAGCCAGGTTGCCCTGATAACTGGAGGCGTAGACCACCCCTTCGGCCACGGCCAGCTCGGCATCCACGTCGACCATCCGCTCCAGTTCAGTGCGACCGCGCGGCTGGGCCACCACGTTCTCCCAAACCGGCTCGCCCTCCTCCAGGGAGAGCGCCACCACCTTACCGTTTGCAGTCCCCGCCAGAACGCCATCCTCAAGCATGACCGGGTCGCCGGCGCCGCGCAGGCTTAACGTCGGCACCGCCTCACGGTGCTGCCAGAGGCGTTCGCCACTGTCAGCCTCCAGGGCGGTGATGTTGCCATCGACACTGTGCACCACCACGACTCCCGCCCGCTGCTGTGGGATGCTCAACACCTCACTGCTGACCGCAGTGCGCCAGCGCAGGCTGCCATCGGCCTTATCCAGCGCGATTACCTCGGCATCACCACCGAGCAACAGCTGCTCATCTCCCCCGCCGGGGCCGGCATTGACCACCGCATCGAGCTCGACCTGCCAGAGCTTCTCACCGTCGGCACCGGCGTAGGCCGCGACCCGACCACTACGGTTGGCGACGAAGAGCCGCTCGCCATCCACCAGGGGCGCCAGCTTGAGGTGCTGGCGCTTGCTCCCCTGACCGATCTCACGCACCCAGCGGTGGGAGACCTCCAGCGCCGGCGTGGCGATGGGGGTGAGTTCAGCCGGCGGCTCCACCGGGTCGATGGAGGAGCTGCAGGCGCTCAGTAGCAGAAGTGGGGTTAGGGCTAGAAGGCGTTTCACTCGGTCTTACTCTCCGCCAGGTCGTCGAGTTTGATCTGGACCACCTCACGCCGCTGCGGCTGTTCGCTGAAAGCGGCAACGGCGTTGGTGTAGGCGTCACGCGCCGCGTTCAAGTCACCCAAGGCCGCCTGGATATCACCACGCAGCTCATCAAAGGCTCCCTGTAACGGGCCGCCATCGACGCTGTCGATCTCACCCAGGGCCGCCTCTGCCTGCCCCTGGGCCAGCAGCACGCGGGCCAGGCGCAGACGGGCCAACAGCTTCATCTCGGGCTGTTTGGCCTGGGACAGCGCGGCACGCAGATGGGCCGCGGCACTGTCCAGATCCGACTGCTCTACCGCAATGCGCCCCATCGCCAACGAGGCCATCGTGGCATAGATAGTGCCGCTGTACTCACCGTTGATAGCGCGACCCGTCTCCAGTGCCGCCTCGGGCTGGTCGACCATCTGATCCGCCATCTGCTGGTAGGCGGCGGCGGCGCTCTCGGCGCGCTGCGCCTGGTGCCCCTGCCAGCTCTGCCAGCCGAGCACACCCAGCAGCAGCAGCACAATGGCCGCGATCACCATGCGTCCGTTTTTATCCCACCACGCCTTGAGCGCTTCGACCTGTTCCTGTTCAGAATTGTAGATTTCCACCCATCGCTCCTAGCACTATTTCGTTGTCTCAGGTTGCCGATTTAATGAGGTAGGCGGCCAGCAGGTCAATAGCCTCCGGCTGCGGCAGCAGCTTCTGCTCCGCCTCCTCGCGCAAGAACTTAATCCCCAGTGTGCCGTTAGCCACCTCCTCGTCGCCGAGGATCAAGGCCAGCGGCGCACCGCTTTTATCCGCCTTTTTGAACTGGCTTTTAAAGCTGCCGCCGCCACAGTGGACCTCCAGCCGCAACAGCGGCAGGGCGTCGCGCAGCCTCTCCGCCAGCAGCAGCCCCTGGCGCTGGGCCGCTTCACCCACCTGGACCAGGTAGGCATGGGGCCGATACTGCTCCTCCGGAACATGCTCCGCCTCGAGCAGGCTGACCAGCCGCTCCACACCCATGGCAAAGCCCATAGCCGGGGTCGGCTTGCCGCCGAGCTGCTCCACCAGGCCGTCAAAGCGGCCGCCGGCGCAGACCGTCCCCTGGGCACCGAGCTTGGTGGTCACCCACTCGAAGACGGTCTTGCTGTAGTAGTCCAGACCGCGCACCAGGCAGGGGTTGATGGTGTACTCCACCCCGGCCTCGTCGAGGATAGCGCACAGGGTATCAAAGTGGGCCTGCGATTCCTCGTCCAGATGCTCATTGAGCTTGGGAGCTGCCTCGATAATAGCGCGCATCTCGGGGTTTTTGCTGTCGAGGACACGCAGCGGATTACTGTCGAGGCGGCGACGGCTGTCCTCGTCCAGGTCGTCCACGTGGTGCCAGAGATATTCGACCAGGGTGGCGCGGTAGGCGGCACGCGATTCGACCGTACCGAGAGAGTTAAGTTGCAGCGCTACCGAGTCGGCCAGGCCCAGCATCTTCCACAACCGGGCGGTCATGAGGATGTGTTCGGCATCCAGGTCCGGCCCCTCCAGACCGAACACCTCCACCCCAATCTGGTGGAATTGGCGGTAGCGCCCCTTCTGCGGACGCTCGTGACGGAACATCGGGCCGCGATACCAGAGGCGCTGCACCTGGTTGTGTAGCAGCCCGTTCTGGATCCCGGCACGCACACAGCCTGCGGTCCCCTCCGGGCGCAGGGTCAGCATATCGCCGTTGCGATCCTCGAAGGTGTACATCTCCTTCTCTACGATATCGGTCACCTCACCGATGGAGCGCTTGAACAGCTCCGTCTTCTCCACGATGGGCATGCGGATCTCGTGGTAACCGTAGGCGTCCAACAGCTGACGCACCGTCTCCTCCAGGTGGCGCCAAGTGGGCGTCTCCTCCGGCAGGATATCGTTCATGCCGCGCACGGCCTGAATGTTCTTACTCAACGTTCTATCTCCAAAGAATCTCTCAACGCAAAGGCTCCAAGACGCAAAGGCCGCAAAGAGTTATTTAATTCAGTTCCCTTTGCGTTCTTTGCGTCATGGCGTCTTTGCATTTAATCCTGTTTTTTCACTGCACGGCGCGCCAATTCGGCGCGGACCTCTTTTTCCAGCTGGTCGACCAGTGATTCGTTGCCCAGCTTATGGTCGGGCTTACCGCCCAGGTAGACCAGGTTGGGCTGGCCACCGGTCAGGCCGATGTCGGCCTCACGCGCCTCGCCCGGGCCGTTGACCACACAGCCGATCACCGCCACATCCAGCGGTTCGAGTACATCCTCCAGTCGCTCCTCCAGTTCGTTGACCGTGGCGATGACGTCGAAGTTCTGTCGCGAACAGGAGGGGCAGGCGATGAGGTTAATCCCCTTACTGCGCAGATGGAGGCTTTTGAGGATGTCGAAGCCGACCTTGATCTCCTGCACCGGATCGGCGGCCAGGGAGACGCGGATGGTATCGCCGATGCCGTCGGCCAACAGCATGCCCAGACCGATGGAGGATTTGACCGTACCGGAGCGCAGGCCGCCCGCCTCGGTGATCCCCAGGTGTAGCGGCTGCTCGATCTGGCTGGAGAGCTTGCGATACGCCTCCACCGTCATGAAGATCTCGGAGGCCTTGAGGCTGACCTTGAACTCCTGAAAGTCGAGCCGGTCGAGAATGTCGATGTGGCGCAGTGCCGACTCCACCAGGGCATCGGCGGTGGGCTCGCCGTAGCGCTTCTGCAGATCCTTCTCCAGTGAGCCGGCGTTGACGCCGATACGGATCGGCACGCCTTGATCTCGCGCCGCGTCGACCACGGTGCGTACCCGGTCCTCCTTGCCGATGTTTCCCGGATTGATGCGCAGGCAGTCGACACCCAGCTCCAGTACCCGTAACGCGATGCGGTGATCGAAGTGGATGTCGGAGACCAGCGGCACCGCGACCTGTTTGCGAATCGCACCAAAGGCCTCGGCAGCATCCAGCGAGGGAACCGAGACGCGCACGATATCCGCCCCCGCCTGCTCCAGCGCGCGGATTTGCGCCACGGTTGCGGCCACGTCGGTGGTTTCGGTATTGGTCATGCTCTGCACCGAGATGGGCGCATCACCGCCCACCGGCACATTGCCCACCATGATTCGCCGCGTCTTGCGACGCACTATGGGAGATTGACTATGCATGGTTCTTACCTGGGACCGGGAAGGTTGTGCTCAGCGCGCCCCACCCGGAAGCGGGCAACATCCTGACGCTGAAAGGGTGCGTGATCGAAGCGTTCGCCGTTGTAGTAGACATCGACACCCGGGGCGTAGCCGAGGAATACCTGGAACGGCGCCTGGCCGGTCAGCTCCAGCGTCTGGCCCGCCCGGATGAGACCGTAGGCGAGACGACGACCGGCGTCGTCGTTGATCTCGGTCCAGCTGTCCTCGCTGAAGACCAGCCGCAAGGCCGATTTGGGGGTGTCCTCGGTAAGCGGCGCCGGCTGCGCTTGTTCGGCCTGACTCTGCTCCGGCTCAGCCTGTTGGGTCGGCTCCTCCTCGACCGGGGCTTCGGCCTGCTCGGTGGGGGAATCCTGCTGCTCCGTATCCGCAGGCTCCCCCGCCTCGTCTGCCGTTGGCGTGGGCGCCTCAGGTCGGGCATCCGCTCCCTCCTCCGGCACCGGCTCGACCGCTGTCTGGCCACCAGAGCTGTCCTGCGGCAGACTCAAACCGATGTCACTACCCGGATCCACCACCTGTCCCGCCGACGGGAGTGTCTCCACGCTTTCGTTCCGCTCACCCTGCGCCAGCCACCACATAACGATGGAGACCAGCACCGCCCCCAGCAATAGATAGGTAACCAGACGCACCGGCAGGGCACGGCTGCTCACCTGCTCCCGCTCACCGATGGTGGAGACCAGAGAGGGGGGCGCGACACTCTCCTTGACCGGACGGACGAACTCCTCCTCCGGCAGGTCGAGCAGGCGGGCGTAGCTGCGCAGATAGCCCGAGACAAAGGCGGCGGAGGGGAAGCTGTCGTAGTCGTCCTCCTCCAGGGCGGTGACCATGCGCTCGCTGATGCGCATGCGCTTGGCCACCTCTGCCACGGAGAGGGCAGCGGCCTCACGGGCGCGACGAAGCCGCTCGCCAGGCTGTGTCTGCTCAGGCGATGCGGTATCCAGTTCTTCCTGTTGTGGCTCTTCTGTTTCGCTCACGGGCACATCCGTTATTGGGTTTCCAGATAGCGCTTGGTCTCAGGGGCGTCCGGGAAGCGCCCTTTGAGCGCAAGGCCGTAGCTGGCCAGGGCGTTTTTGTCGCCGAGCACCCGCTCGATGCGGATCCCCAACCAGAGGCTCTCGGGCGTGTGCCGGGCAATCGACTCGTAGCGCTGCAGGTAGGCGCGGGCCGAGAGGTGGTTCTCCCGCGCCAGGGAGATCCGCGCCATCCCCAACAGCGACTTGGGAAGCCGTGGATTGCGCTCCAGCGCCTTGCGCAGATGGGCCTCGGCCCCTTCGTAGTCGGGCTTGCTCTCGAGACACAGCCCCATGTTTTCATACACCAGGTCGGGGCGCGGATAGACCGGGTTCTCCAGCACCTGGCGAAACTGCTGCTCCCCCTCCTCGTAGCGTTCGCGATCGCAGAGGAAGGCGCCGTAGTTGTTATACAGCGCGGACGCCTGCTGCTCCTCGCCATCAAGGCTGTCGATCGCCTTACGGAAGTGCTTGTCGGCATCCTCGGGACGTTCGAGGCGGCGATAGAGTTCGGCCATGTAGTGGTGAGTGGCGACGTGGTTGGGGTCGAAGGTCAGTGCCCGTTTGAGCTTCTCCAGCGCCAACTCGTGGTTACCCTGCTGCATGTAGCGCAGGCCGAGATCGGCATTGGCATCGGCCGCCTTTTGGGGCTCGACATCCTCACGTACCGGGCTATTGGTACAGCCGACGAGCAGCGCCAGCATGATGGTACTGAGCAGTAGTGTATAGCGTCTCATAGGGCGATCTTCTCCTCCTTGACGGTGAAGCGCTCACTGCGCCGGGTACGGTCCTGCACCTTGCCGGCCAACTGACCGCAGGCGGCGGCGATATCCTCACCTCGGGTTTTGCGGGTAACGGTGATGATACCAGCCTCCATGACGACATCGCGAAAGGCGTTAATCGCCTCCAGGCTTGAACACTCGTAAGGCGAGCCGGGGAAGGGGTTGAACGGTATCAGGTTCACCTTGGCGGGGACACCGCGGAGGATCCTGACCAGCTCACGGGCATGCTCGGGGCTGTCGTTGACACCGGCAAGCATGACGTACTCAAAGGTGACCCGGTTGTGGGGTTTGCCCTCGACGTAGTGCTTACAGGCGTCGAGCAGCTGGCGGATCGGGTATTTTTTATTGAGCGGCACCAACTCGTCTCGCAGGGCGTCATTGGGTGCGTGCAGAGAGACCGCCAGGCTCACATCGCTGCGCTCACGCAGCTCATACAGCGCCGGCACCACCCCTGCGGTGCTCAGGGTGACACGCCGCTTGGAGATGCCGAAGGCCAGGTCGTCCTTCATCAGCTCCGTGGCGCTGACCACGCTGTCGAAGTTGAGCAGCGGTTCGCCCATGCCCATCAGCACCACGTTGGTGATCACCCTCTCGCCCCTGTTCTCGGGCAGGCCGATTATACGGGTCGCCAAGGCCACCTGGCCGACGATCTCGGCGGTGGAGAGGTTGCGGTTGAAACCCTGCCGGGCGGTGGAGCAGAAGCGACAGGCAAGGGTACAGCCCACCTGGGAGGAGACGCAGAGGGTGCTACGCTCCTTGTCCGGGATATAGACCATCTCGATGTGGTTGGCATCATCCACCTTGAGCAGCCACTTGCGGGTGCCATCGCTGGCGGGCATGTCCTGCACCACTTCGGGCAGGCGGATCTCGGCCACCTGTTTGAGGCGCTCACGCAGGGCCTTACTCAGGTTGGTCATCTGGTCGAAGTCATCGACTCCGGACTGATAGATCCATTTCATGACCTGAGAAGCGCGGAAGGCCTTCTCCCCCATTTCGGCGAAGAAGGCCTCCATGTCCTGCCGTGTCAGACCAAGCAAATTTACCTTGGCGGACTCACTCATCGGCAAAATCTCTCATCGCGGTTCGACCGCCGCACACCGACTATCGGGTGCGCGGGCAGATCTCTTCCGGCTTGAAGAAAAACTCGATCTCACGCGCGGCGGTCTCCGGAGCGTCGGAGCCGTGCACGGCGTTGGCATCGATGGACTCGGCGAAGTCGGCACGGATGGTGCCCGGAGCCGCCTCTTTCGGGTTAGTGGCGCCCATCACCTCACGGTTCTTGGCGATGGCATCCTCACCCTCGAGTACCTGCACCATGACCGGACCGGAGGTCATGAACTCGACCAGGTCGTTGTAGAAGGGGCGCTCTTTGTGAACTTCGTAGAAGGCGCCGGCCTGCTCTTTGGACAGGTGCATCATCTTGGCCGCAACGATCTTCAGACCGGCCTTTTCGAAACGGGCGTAGATCTCGCCGATTACGTTCTTGGCCACAGCGTCGGGCTTGATGATGGAAATGGTGCGTTCGGTTGCCATGTTTAGAAAAATCTCCGTGAATAGCTTGGGATAAGTGCTTACAAACAAGCCTGCGATTATACGCGGGGTTGGCGGGGCATTCCAGCTATAAGTAAATGAATCTTATGGTCAGAGGGGGCATAGAGCAGACTGAGCAATGACTGCCGGGGATGCGTACTTGCGGGTGTAGCCTCGTCAGACCACAGTCGACCCAAGGGGAGGTATGGGTTTGTCCTGTGGTAATTTCCACCCCTACAATTTTACCGCAAGGCTTACCGCATCCTGCTCACGCTCCTCACCTACATCCCTGTAGGCGAAGGCGCGAAGGGTTAATGCCTTTGCTGAAGGGCAGAACCACACCTACGCCAAATCCTTACCCCTCTTCACTCGCAGACAAGGCTTACAACACTGGGCTATAAAAATGCCTAAACCCGTCCACATCTGCAGGGCAACCGCATACTTTGTCATAGCTGGTGTAAGCCCTTGATTTACGGTTGTCTGCCGCAAGGACGCGGCAGTCGAGCCTCCAGGGAGGGATTCACGGCG
>JBNJGC010000041.1:0-17618 GCA_051747405.1 Pseudomonadota bacterium | reverse complement strand
CAGGGAGCCCCGCTAATGAGCCAATGCGGCGTTGCACTGCTTGGAAAGGGCCAGCCATTGCCGCGTCCATGCGGCAGACGACCGTAAATCAAAGGCTTACACCAGCGATGACAAAATATGCGGTTGCCCTGGCGGGGATAAATGCCAAATTGCGTCCGCGACTGGCTTGGCGTAGAATACGCCCTCTTTTATGCCCGACCACGCTGTGGTCGGGCGGTTGACAATCTGTTTCTCCTTGCTCCGGGCATCGGGTCCGGGGCTTAACAGCCGTAAGGAGCTTTTGATGAAGCACTACGAAATCGTGTTTCTGGTCCACCCTGATCAGAGTGAGCAAGTCCCTGCCATGATCGAGCGCTACCGCTCGACCATCGAAACCGCGGGCGGCAGCATCCACCGTCTGGAAGACTGGGGGCGCCGCCAGCTGGCCTACCCGATCAACAAGGTTCACAAAGCGCACTATGTGCTGATGAATATCGAGTGCCCGATCGAGGCGATGAAAGAGATCGAAGGGGCCTTCCGTTTCAATGATGCGGTAATCCGCAACCTTATCCTGACCGTTGATGAAGCCATCACCGAGGCCTCTCCGCTGACCAAGAGCAGCGAGGAGAAGGGCGATGAGGGTGAGAAGAAGCCTGAGAAGAAGCCTGAGCCGGCCAAAGAGGCGGCGGCAGAGTAAGCCTGCCTCACGGTGGAGAACCGGCTTACGATCAGCGGTGTGGTCGGTCATCACCCCGACACCCGCTACAGTCCAGCCGGGATTCCTATTACACGCTTTACCTTGAAGCACCAGTCCGAGCAGATCGAGGCGGGGATGAGACGCCAAGTGGTGTGCAATATTGCAGTCGTCGCCAGTGGCGAGACACTGCAGCGGACGGTGCAGCAGCTACAACCGGGAGAGGGGATAAGGGTGAACGGCTTTTTGGCCCGCGCTAACAATCGCCAGGGTGAAAACCGCCTTATCCTCCATGCGGACAGTATCGAGCAACTGCCGGACTGACCGCTTCAAACAAGAGATTTAGAGTTCAGGAGACCAGACATGGCCCGTTTTTTCCGTCGCAAGAAGTTCTGCCGCTTCACCGCGGAGGGTATCAAGCAGATCGACTACAAAGATCTCAATACCCTGAAAAACTACGTTACCGAGAGCGGTAAGATTGTACCCAGCCGTATCACCGGCACCAGCGCCAAGTACCAGCGTCAGTTGGCCACCGCCATCAAGCGCGCTCGCTACCTGGCCCTGCTGCCCTACAGCGACTCCCACTAAGCGGGATCGCTGACGCCTGCGACGCTAGATGATGCGTAAACTCGCGGCCTACGTTCTCCAGGGCCGGATGCAGGCAACCCTGGTGGTGGTGGTTTCGGCGCTGTTGGCGCTGTTTCTGCCGCCGCTGAGTTATCTCAGTGGTGCAGCGGTGGCCCTGGTCACCCTGCGCATGGGTCCGCAGCAGGGGCTGTTGCTGCTGCTCGGCGCGGTGATTGCTGTCAGCCTGTTCGGGCTGGCGTTGCTGCAAAACCCGCTCCTCGGCCCGGTATTCGCCATCGGCCTGTGGCTGCCGCTATGGGCGCTGGCTGTGAGTCTGCGTCGCACCGCGCGACCGGCGCGCTCTTTGGTGCTGGCGACGCTGTTCGGGGCAATGGCGGTATTGGCCTTCCACCTCGGTACAGAAGAGCCGGTGCAGTGGTGGTTCCAGCTACTGCAGCAGATGCTGGCCGAGACCATCGCCTCACTGGGCGAGGCGGAGCGGCTGCAACTGCTGCAGAGCCTGGAGGTTGTCGCCTCACTGATGACCGGCGTTTCTGCCGCGGCACTCAGCGCCAGCCTCATCGGCTCGCTCTTTCTGGGGCGCTGGTGGCAGGGGCTGCTCTATAATCCGGGCGGCTTTGGTGATGAGTTTCGCCGCCTGAGCCTGGGCAGACCGCTGACGCTGTTGGCCCTGCCGCTGGTGGCCGCAATGGCGATGGCCGAGCAGCACCTGCTCTATCAGGATCTTATTGTGGTCCTGATGGTGCCGTTTGCGCTTCAGGGTGTGGCTATCATCCACGCCTTGGTGAAACAGCGTGATGCAGGCGTGGGTTGGCTGGTGGCGGTGTATATAATGCTGTTTATCGCCACCGGCCAGATGGCTCTGGTGCTGGCAGTCGCAGGTGCTGTGGATAATTGGTTCGATTTTCGACGTTTTTTCGCTCCAAAGGGTGGGGGCGATGAGCAATGAGTGGTGGAGCGTCAAGTCGCTCGCTGCGCAAAGACAAAGCTAACTCGAGGTAGGTAAGATGGACGTTATTCTGTTGGAAAAGGTAATCAACCTGGGCAACCTGGGTGATCAGGTTAAGGTCAAGTCCGGCTATGCCCGTAACTTTCTGCTGCCCAAGGGCAAGGCGGTGATGGCGACCAAAGACAATGTCGCCAAGTTTGAGGAGCGCCGTGCCGAGCTGGAGGCGAAGGCGGCTGAGAAGCTCTCCGCTGCCCAGGCCCGTGCCGAGAAGCTGGCTGAGTTGGGTAGTGTCACCCTCACCGCCCGCGCCGGCGATGAGGGCAAGCTGTTCGGCTCTGTCACCGCTGCCGATATCGCCGATGCGATCTGCGCCGCGGGGGTTGAGGTGCTCAAGAGCGAAGTGAAGATGCCGGAAGGGCCCATCCGCATGACCGGTGAGTTTGAGATGCTGGTGCAGCTGCACACCGATGTGGACCAGTCCATCAACGTGGCGATCGCCGGCGAGTAACGCCTGTGCCGTAACGGTCGCAGCCGCTGCAGCATGGGGGCCTCCCGGTGAGCAGATGGGGCTGCGGCCTTCGCTTTTTTGGCTTTACCCGGTCTTTGGGCTGGAGTAATGTTTGCTGTACGGGTTCACCCTGAAGACGGGCTTAGAGAAGAGCACGATGGCCAACGCCCGAGATGTCGCGGGCTGTGCCTGGCAAAAGGGGCAGCAACGGTTCTCTTGCCGCTAGGGCGATTTGCAACCATCTTTTTGGGCGTGAGCCGTACATGGGTCAGTCGAGGCAGAGGCGATGGCGGACAATCTTGTTCCATTCAATCGTGATGAGGCCACCGAGGCGCTGAAGGTTCCGCCCCACTCTGTTGAGGCGGAGCAGTCGGTCCTCGGTGGGCTGATGCTCGAGAACAGCGCTTGGGACAAGGTTTCCGATCTGGTCACCGAGGGCGACTTCTACCGGCGCGACCACCGACTGGTCTTCAGCGCTATTCAACATCTGGCCGAGCAGGGTACCCCCTTTGATGTCGTGACCCTGGGCGAGTGGCTGGAGCAGAAGGGTGAACTGGAGAGTGTCGGCGGTATCCACTACCTCGGCAGCCTCGTCACCAACACCCCCAGTGCCGCCAACATCAAATCCTACGCCACCATCGTGCGCGAACGCTCGGTGCTACGTCAGTTGATCCAGGTGGCCAACGAGATCGCCGACACCGGTTTCCACCCCGAGGGGCGCGATATCAGCGAGCTGCTGGATGAGGCCGAGCGGCGGGTGTTCGAGATCGCCGACCAGGGCTCGCGCGGGCGCAAGGGATTTGCCGGGATGAAGGAGCTGCTTACCCAGGCGGTGGAGCGCATCGATTATCTCTTCACCCAGGATAACCCGATCACCGGTGTCCCTACCGGTTTTGACGACTTCGACGAAAAGACCTCCGGCCTCCAGCGTTCGGATCTGATTATCGTTGCCGGGCGCCCCTCCATGGGTAAGACCACTTTTGCCATGAACATCGCCGAGAATGCGGCGATCAAGTCCCAGGTTGCGGTCGGGGTCTTCTCCATGGAGATGCCCGGTGAGCAGCTGGCGATGCGGATGATGTCGTCCCTAGGGCGCATCGATCAGCACCGTCTGCGCACCGGCAAACTCAATGACGACGATTGGCCGCGTTTGACCTCGGCGGTGGGGATCCTCTCCGAGGCGCCCATCTATATTGACGATACACCGGGTCTGACCCCCACGGAGCTACGCTCCAGGGCCCGCAGGCTTTCACGTGAGCATGGGCTGGGGCTTATCGTCATCGACTATCTTCAGCTGATGCAGGGCTCGCCCGGCTCCTCCAAGGAGAACCGGGCCACGGAGATCTCCGAGATCTCCCGCTCACTCAAGGGGCTGGCCAAAGAGCTGAATGTGCCGGTGATCGCGCTCTCGCAGCTCAACCGCGGCCTGGAGCAGCGTCCCGACAAACGCCCGGTCATGTCGGATCTGCGCGAGTCCGGCGCCATCGAGCAGGATGCTGACGTGATTATCTTCATCTACCGTGACGAGGTCTACAACGAGGACAGTGCCGATAAAGGTACTGCCGAGATCCTCATTCGCAAACAGCGTAACGGCCCCATCGGTAGTAGCCGGCTGGCGTTTCTCGGTCAGTTTACCCGCTTCGAGAACCTGGCCCACGACAACTACGGCGGCGGGGATTTTGGCTGATGCGTCCTACCCGGGTCACCATCGACCTGTGCGCCCTTCGCCATAACCTCCAGCAGGTCCGACGCGTAGCCCCCCAGAGCCGCATCATGGCGGCCATCAAGGCCAACGGCTACGGCCATGGGCTGGAGCGCGTGGCCGCAGCGCTGCAGGGGGAGGGGGTCGACGCCTTTGGCGTCGCCAGTCTGGAGGAGGCCGAGCGGCTGCGCCGTGCCGGCATCGATACACCGATAACCCTGCTCGAGGGTTTTTTCCATCCCGACGAGCTACCGATGATCGCCGATCAGCGCCTGGAGCTGGTACTGCACCACCCGCAGCAGATCGCGCAGCTGTATCACCACCGCTTCGATGATCCGCAGCCGGTTTGGCTCAAGCTCGACACGGGGATGCACCGGCTAGGTATTGCCCCTGAGCAGGTACCGGCGCAATGGCGAGCACTGCAACAGCACCCTCAACTCGCCCCGCTGGGACAGATGACCCACCTGGCCTGCGCCGATGAGTCGGGAGACGCCGTCACGGAGAGGCAGTTAGCGCTGTTTCGACAACTGACCGCTGAGTTGGATGGGGCGAAAAGCGCCGCCAACTCCGCGGGCATCCTCGGTTGGCCGGCCAGCCATGGTGATGTGGTGCGTCCGGGGATCATGCTCTATGGGGTATCGCCCTTCGTCGCGGGGCGTGCTGTCGATCACGGTCTGAGGCCGGTGATGAATTTCCGCTCGTCGCTCATCGCCGTTAACCGTGTCCGTAAGGGTGAGCGAATCGGTTACGGCGGCACCTGGGTCTGCCCGGAGGATATGCCGGTGGGGGTGGTGGCGGCCGGCTATGGTGACGGCTACCCCCGACACGCCGTCAACGGCACACCGGTGCTGGTTAACGGTCAGCCGGTACCGCTGGTCGGTAGGGTGTCGATGGATATGCTGACGGTTGATCTGCGCCAGCAGCCCCGCGCCCGGATCGGCGATCCGGTGGTGCTCTGGGGCGAAGGGCTGCCTGCGGAGGCGGTTGCCGAGGCGGCCGGTACCATCGCCTACGAGCTCTTCTGTGGTGTTACCCAGCGGGTTCCCTTCCGCGAGGTGGCGTAGATGGCTTCACCCTGGCCTCAGCTCGGTGTGGGGGCGATTGTGGTGCACGAGGGTTGTGTGCTGCTGGTCCGCCGCGCCAGAGCGCCCGCCGAAGGCCTCTGGGCGATACCCGGGGGGAGGGTCGAGCCGGGAGAGCGGTTGCACGAGGCGGTTGCCCGAGAGTTGATGGAGGAGACCGGCGTTCGTGTCGCGGTGAAGGCGCTGGCTTGGCAGTTTGAGTTCGTCGAGCGGGAGGCGGATGGCTCACTGCGCTTCCACTATGTGGTGCTCGACTACCATGCCGACTATCTTGGGGGCGAGCTGCGCGCCGGGGACGATGCCTCCGAGGCCCGCTGGGTGCCCTTTGGGCAGCTGCGCCAATTGGCGCTGACCCCTTCCACCGAAGAGGCGTTGGCTTCGCTTTTCGCAGAGAAGCTCCACCACGACAGCTGATGTGTTATGCGACGTTCTGCTTGGCTTTACAAATGGGTTCTGCTACTGACGCTGTTATCGCTCAGCGGCTGTGGACTGGATGAGGTGAAGGGGCGGGTCGGGCTGTTGGTGCTGGTCCCTTTCCTGCTGCTGATGGGGGTGCTCTGGTGGCTCCATCGGCGCCCTGGCGAGCAGGAGCAGGATTGGGAGGAGCGCCCCTTTCCCGATTGCGACGACGATGACGATGAAAACCACTATTTGATGTAGCCCCAATTGAGGTAGACCGTTTTGGCCAAGGCAAAACTGAAATACAGCTGTACCGCCTGCGGCGCCGAGGCGAACAAGTGGGTGGGGCAGTGCCCCGAATGTGAAGCGTGGAATACGCTGGTGGAGATGGTGGTGCAGGGCGGCGGTAGCCGTGAGGGGCGTTTTGCCGGCTACGCCGGCACCGCCGCTGCCGAAGTGCAGCAGCTGTCCGAGGTGACCCCGGACGATGTAGCGCGCACCCCTACCGGTATCGGCGAGTTCGATCGGGTGTTGGGCGGTGGCATGGTCCCCGGCTCGGTGGTGTTGATCGGCGGCGATCCGGGGATCGGCAAGTCGACCCTGTTGTTGCAGACCCTGGCGGCGCTGGCGCAGCGCTACGCCACGCTCTACATCAGTGGGGAGGAGTCGCCGCAGCAGATCAGTCTGCGCGCTCACCGCCTCAAGCTGCCCACCGCCAACACTAGGCTGCTGCCCGAGACCCGCGTTGAGGGGATTCTGCAGACGGCCCAGCGCGAGCGCCCCCAGGTGCTGGTGGTCGACTCGATTCAGACCATTTACACCGAGCAACTGCAGTCTGCCCCCGGCTCGGTGGCGCAGGTGCGTGAGAGCACCGCACAGCTGGTTCGCTACGCCAAGCAGACCGGTACCTCGCTGTTTATCGTCGGCCATGTCACCAAGGATGGGCAGCTTGCCGGTCCGCGGGTGCTGGAGCATATGGTGGACACGGTGCTCTATTTTGAGGGGGATAGCGGCAGCCGCTACCGTGTCATCCGCGCCGTCAAAAACCGCTTCGGTGCGATCAATGAGCTGGGGGTCTTTGCCATGACCGAGTTGGGCTTGAAGGAGGTCTCCAACCCCTCGGCGATCTTCCTCTCACGCCACGAGCAGGCGGTCTCCGGCAGCGCCATCATGGTGACGGTGGAGGGGAGTCGACCGCTGCTGGTGGAGGTGCAGGCGCTGGTGGATGAGAGCCATCTGAATAACCCCCGGCGTGTGACGCTGGGGCTGGAGCACAACCGTCTGGCGATGTTGCTGGCGGTACTCCACCGCCACGGTGGGGTGGTGACCCACGATCAGGATGTCTTCGTCAATGTGGTCGGCGGTGTGCGGGTGACCGAGACCGGGGCCGATCTGGCGGTGCTTCTGTCGGTGCTGTCGAGTCTGCGCAACCGCCCCTTGCCGCAGGGGTTGGTGGTTTTTGGTGAGGTGGGCCTTGCCGGGGAGATCCGCCCGGTACCCAATGGTCAGGAGCGGTTAAAGGAAGCGGCCAAGCATGGCTTTAAGCGCGCCATCGTACCCACGGCCAATGTCGCGAAGCGCGGCCCCGAGGGCCTGGAGGTGATTGGGGTGAATCGTCTGGATGAAGCCCTGGGGGAGCTCCAGTAGCGGTCGTGGCCGGAGGCGGAAAAGTGCCGCGCGGCACACGCTACGAGCTTGAGGCTTAGCAAAAACCTGTCAGTCGCTCACCAGTTCGCTCAGTTCGCGCTCCAGGCGGGCGCTGTCGCCGAGGTTGAGCTCCACCAGTCGCTTGAGGTGGCTGACACTCTCCAGGTCGATATAGTCGCAACGAAAGCCCAGGTAGGCCGCCTCGCTGTGCACCGTCACCCCCTGCATGGTGATCACCTTGTCCTGCGGCTCGAGTATCACCTCCAGCGTACACGCATCACCGGCCTGACCGTCGTAGTCGGACGGTCGCTCAATCAGCGCCCCCTTGAGCGAGATGTCGAGCAGTCGGGTATCCCATTGGCGACCGTTGCAGTTGAGCTTGGAGCGGTTGTCGATGGGGATACGGGTGAAACTGCGGCGCTCCTCGCCGGTTGGTGTGGCTGGTGTGTCGGACATGGCGCGCCTCTTTAGCGATGGGTAGCGGTATCAGGCCAGGGTGAACTGCATTTTGACGTTGCCGATCTGGATGATATTACCGTCCTCAAGCTTCCAGCTCTTGTCGCCGATCTCCACGCCGTCCACCAGCGGGGAGCGCTCCCCCTCCAGGTGGGAGAGGAAAAAGCCCTCGCCGCGCCGGGCAATGACCGCCATCTGTACCCCGGCCTTGCCCAGGTTGGTCAGGTTGCGCTTGAGGTTGATGGTTTTGCCGACGTTGGCGCCGTTGAGGATCTGCAACCAAGCGTGTCTGGGACTCTTTTTGCTGGACAACCCCTGCTCGTGGCTATCGGCGGGGTCGACCACTGGCTCGGGCAGTTCATAGTCCTCGGCATTCTCATCCACCGGCTCGGTGGTGAAGAGGAGAGTGTGTTTGCCGATCCGAATCTCATCATCGTGTTTGAGCTCGTGCTCCTGATCCTGCTCAATACGCTTGTCGTTGACGTAGGTACCGAACTCGGCATCGCTCAGGTCGCGCAGGACGGATTTGTGGTGTGAGGTGGTGATAACGGCGTGTTTGTCACTAAGGGCCAGACTGTCAATATGGATCTGGCTGGCGGGATCCCGGCCGATAACCAGCTCTCCGGGCTCCAGGTAGTAGACCTTTAACACTTTTCCCTTAAATGCCAGGGTCAACTTTGACACGTAGCGGCTCCAACTGTTGTTCTATTGTTACGGGGCAATTGTAGTCATTTAACTGGCCCTTTTGTACAGGATTTCTGCTTTTTTTTCCACAAGATGAGCCGTTTTATTAACGGTACGTCTCAAATTTCATCGCCAGTGGGCTTTGCGCTGCTCCGCAGCTGTCAGCCACTACTGTTCGGGCATGGGGCGTTTGCGGTAGGCCGGGTCGATACGCACGGTCTTCACAGAGCTGCTGCCGGTCTGCACGATCTCGATGGGGTAGCCCTCCAGCAGCAGGCTGGTGCCGGCCTCGGGGATGGTCTCCAGGTACTCGGTGATCATGCCGTTGAGGGTTTTGGCCCCGTCGGTGGGAAGATCCCACTGCATGATGCGGTTGAGCTCACGGATGTTGGCACTGCCGTCGACCAGGAAGCTGCCATCCTCTTGCGGGTGGATATCCTTGCTGGTGGCAGCGACGGGGTCGGTGGTGAACTCCCCCACGATCTCTTCCAGGATATCGTCCAGGGTGACCAGACCCTGAATGTCGCCATATTCGTCCACCACCAGGCCGATGCGGCGGCGCTGCTTCTGGAAGTTGAGCAGCTGGGTGTTGAGCGGTGTCCCCTCGGGGATGTAGTAGGCCTCGCGGATGAGGCTGCTCAACCCCTCGCGGCTCAGGGTATCGTTGCGCTGGAGGGCGAGCAGGTTTCTCAGGTGGACGAAACCCTCCATGTTGTTGATATCCCCACGGAAAACCGGTAGACGCGTGTGCTGGCTGGTGCTGATCTGGTTGAGAATGTCCTCCCAGTCGTCGTCCAGGTCGATGCCGCCGATCTCGTTGCGCGGCACCATGATGTCCTCCACGGTGACGCTCTCCAGGTCGAGGATACTCAGTAGCATTTTCTGGTGGCGTTGGGGGATCATTGCGCCGGCCTCGTTGACCACGGTGCGCAACTCCTCGCTGCTGATGCTGTGGCTCGCCACATCCTCCTGTGAGACACCGATCAGCCGTAGCAGGGCGTTGGGTATGGTATTGAGCAGCCACACCAGCGGGTAGAGCACGCGCAGTAGCGGTTTGAGGACCAGCGTGGCGGGAAAGGCGATACGCTCCGGGTGTAGGGCCGCCAGGGTTTTGGGGGTGATCTCTGCAAAGATGAGTACCACCACGGTCAGCAGCAGCGTGGCGACCATGATGCCGTCGTCCCCCAGTAGACGCAGGGCGATGATGGTGGCGATGGAGGAGGCGAGGATGTTGACGAAATTGTTGCCCAGGAGGATCAGGCCGATGAGTCTGTCGGGGCGTTGCAGCAGCGCCTCGGCGCGTACCGCGCCGCTGTCGCCATCTTTAGCCTGGTGCTTGAGGCGATAGCGGTTGAGGCTGATCAGCCCCGTCTCCGAGCCGGAGAAGAAGGCGGAGACGAAGACCAGCAGTACAAGGGTGACGAACAGGACCCACAAGGGAATCGATTCTAACAAAAGGGGATATGCCTCTGGTGACTAAGTGCAGGCGCTCATTACAGGGAGTTGCCGGGTTGCTGTCAAGGCCGGGGTACCTATCTCAGCGCTGCAGAATCAGCTCCAGCACCAGTTTGCTGCCGAAGTAGGCCAGCATCAACACCACAAAACCGACCAGGGTCCAGCGGATGGCGATGCGTCCGCGCCAGCCGTGCCGCCAGCGGCCCCAGAGCAGGATGGCGAAGACCGACCAGGCGGCGACCGAAAGGACGGTTTTGTGTACCAGGTGCTGGGCGAAGATATCCTCGATATAGGTCGCGCCGCTGAGCAGCGAGAGGCTGAGTAGCAGGTAGCCGAGGCCGATCATACGGAACAGTAGCTGCTCCATGGTCTCCAGAGGGGGGAGTGCACGAATGAAGCCGCCCGGGTGGCGGTTACGCAGGTGGCGGTTCTGCAGCGCCAGCAGCAGCGCCTGCAGCGCAGCGATGGCGAGCAGACTGTAGGAGAGAATGGAGAGCAGAATATGCACCTTCAGCCCGGTGGCGGTGATGAGCAGCGGCGTGTCGCCGCCCACGCCGGTACTCTGCAGCAGTAGTGCCAGAGCACTGAACAGGAAGACCGCGATACCCAGATTCTCCACCGGCTGTTTCAGTGAGGAGAAGAGGATCAGGACCGAGGCCAGCCAGCTGGTGAGTGAGAAGACGTGGAAAAAGCTCATGTTCAGCCCGTCGCTGCGTAGGACCAGTTGGTCCAGTACTACAAGGTGAGCCACGATGGCCGCCACGCCGAGCCCCAGCGGTAGGCGCTTGCTGCGGTTGTCCGCATCGATACCGGCAGCGAGCCGACGCAGCAGTAGCAGCGCCGCCGCACTGTAGAGAATGATACCCAAAGCCGGGAGTAGTGCCTTCATGAAGCTTCCATCTTAGCCGAATCCAATAGGTAATGTTCGCACATGCCGGCGAACGGGTGAAGTGTCGGTGTGGCGTACCAAGCAGAATACCCGCGAAAGGGCTCGGGCCCACGCCGGCTTGAGCGTCAGACGCCACTTTCTCCGATGCGTGCGGTGAGGTACGCCACCGCCGCTTCGAGCCGTGGGCGGGACAAGCCGTAGCCGGCGTGATCATCGTGTAAAGTATGGGGCTTTTCGGGCTAAAAGTGTGAACCGCGTGCTTTTTTCGAGTAACTGGTTGATGCCACAATAGATTCTATCACCCTGATGATGTATAAATGGCAGATGATCATATCGGCACAGGGGATTGGCCCAAAAAGATGCCGAAAAAACACAGTATGGGGAGAGAGCCCGGAGGCGCCCGCGGGATGGGGTGGTGAGCCGGGACTGTAGGTGTGGAGAACCTGAATGGAACTAAGGATATTAGGCTGTAGTGGTGGTATCGGTGGCCAGGGTCGGCGGACCACGTCGTTTCTACTCGGTGACGAGGTGTTGATCGATGCCGGTAGCGGTGTGGGCGACCTGAGCATGGAGGAGATGGCGCGCATTCGCCATATCTTTCTGACCCATTCGCATCTGGACCACATCCATACCATCCCGCTGCTGGTCGACAGCGTGTTCGATCAGCTGAACCACCCGCTGGTCATACACGGCCTGCCCCACACCCTCAAGGCGCTGCGAGAACACATTTTCAACAATATTATCTGGCCCGACTTCTCTATCCTGCCCAGTGTCGAATTTCCGGTGATGATCTACCAGGAGATGAGGCCCGGTGAGGAGGTCTGCGTGGGTGACTGTCGCTTGAGTATGCTGCCGGTCAACCACATCGTGCCCACTGCCGCCTATGTGGTGGAATACCCTGGCGGAGTGTTCGCCTTTAGCGGCGATACCACCACCAATGAGACCCTCTGGGAGGGGCTCAACCGGCTGGAGCGGCTGGACCACCTGATCGTCGAGGCGGCCTTCTCCAGCGCGGAGAGGGCCATGTGCGAGCTCTCCCGCCACTACTGTCCGCAGCTGTTGGCGGACGATCTGAAAAAGCTCCGACACCAGCCGCACATCTACCTCACCCACGCCAAACCGGGCGAGGAGGAGATGATCTACCAGGAGTGTCGGGAGCTCATCAGCGACCGTCCGCTCTCCCACCTGACAGGTGGGGAGGTTTTGGCGTTATAATCCCCCCTTTGTAGCGATAACCGTGTGGTCGCCTGTAGTGCGACCCTGCCCCTATACCGATACCACAGGATTTTTCAGCCGTATGTTCGAAAGCCTGACATCCCGCCTCACTACCACCCTGCGTAATCTCCGCGGCAGCGGTCGGCTGAGTGAGCAGAACATCAAAGATACCCTGCGCGAGGTACGCATGGCACTGCTGGAGGCCGATGTGGCCCTGCCGGTGGTGCGCGAGTTTATCGACCATGTAAAACAGCGTGCTGTCGGTCGTGAGGTGATGGATAGCCTCACTCCGGGCCAGGCGCTGGTCAAGGTGGTCCACGAAGAGTTGATCGCGCTGATGGGCGAGGCCAACGAGGAGCTCGACCTGAGCACTCAGCCGCCGGCGGTGGTGCTGGTGGCGGGTCTGCAGGGGGCGGGCAAGACCACCAGCGTGGGTAAATTGGCGCGCTGGCTCAAGGAGAAGAAGGGCAAGTCGGTATTGGTGGTCAGCGCCGATGTCTACCGCCCGGCAGCGATCGAGCAGCTCCGGACCCTCGCCGGAGAGGTGGGCGTGGAGTTCTTCCCCAGCAGCGGTGAGCAAGACCCGGTCGATATCGCCCGCGGTGCGGTGGATGCCGCGCGCAAGCAGTACATCGACGTAGTACTGGTGGATACCGCCGGTCGGCTGCATATCGATGAGTCGATGATGGAGGAGATTCAGCGCGTCCACGCCGCCGTGGAGCCGGTTGAGACCCTCTTCGTGGTCGATAGCATGACCGGCCAGGATGCGGCCAACACCGCGCGCGCCTTCGGCGAGGCACTGCCACTGACCGGTGTCGTCCTGACCAAAACCGACGGTGATGCCCGCGGCGGTGCGGCGCTGTCGGTGCGTCAAATCACCGGTAAGCCGATTAAGTTTCTCGGGGTGGGGGAGAAGAGCACCGCGCTAGAGCCCTTCCACCCCGACCGGCTCGCCTCGCGCATCCTCGACATGGGCGATGTGCTCTCCCTGGTCGAGGAGGTGGAGCAGAAGGTCGACCGAAAAAAGGCCGAGCAGCTGGCAAACAAGCTGAAAAAGGGCAAAGGCTTCGATCTGGAGGATTTTCGCGACCAGCTCCAGCAGCTGCAGAGCCTCGGTGGGGTCGGCTCACTGATGGACAAGCTACCCGGCATGGCCAATCTCCCCGATGCGGCCAAGTCTCAGGTAAACGACAGCGAATTCAAGCGCCTGGAGGCGATCATCAACTCCATGACCCCCGCCGAGCGCCGTCGTCCCGATATCATCAAGGGCTCGCGCAAGCGCCGCATCGCCACCGGCTCCGGCACACAGGTGCAGGATGTCAACCGCCTGCTCAAACAGTTCACCCAGATGCAGAAAATGATGAAAAAGATGAAAAAAGGCGGCATGGCCAAGATGATGCGCGGCCTCAAAGGCGGTGGCGGAATGCCGGGGATGCCTTTTTAAGCGGGTTTCGGACCACCACGGCGAAGGGGGATTGAGCGCCGCTGGATGGGAATTAGGGTTTTCTTTTTACCCCATTCCGTCGTACAATTGCGGGCTTGATATTGAATGGGTCGCCGTCGGGCGGCCCCGTTTGTTTGTGAAGACGAGGAATTGACTGGCATGGTAACCATCCGTATGGCTCGCGGCGGCGCGAAAAAGCGTCCGTTTTATCAAATCGTAGTCACCGACAGTCGCAACCGTCGTGACGGCCGCTTTATCGAGCGTCTGGGCTTTTTCAACCCGGTCGCCCGCGGTAACGAAGAGCGTCTGCGTCTGGATCGCGAACGTGTGGACTACTGGCTCTCCAAAGGCGCCAAGGCCTCCGATCGCGTCTCCAGCCTGCTCAAGGCGCAAGCCTGAGGCCTGTCTCATGCGCTGTTTCGGCGCCCGCCGCCGGCGGTGCGTAAATGACAGGTAGCAGTGACGACTACATCGTGGTGGGTCGTATCTCCGGCCTTCACGGTGTGCGCGGATGGGTCAAGGTCTACTCCTATACCCAGCCGCGACAGAATATTCTCGGCTATGCCACCTGGTACCTCAGTAAGGGGGACCGCTGGCAGGCCAGAGAGCTGGAAGGGGGGCGCAGCCAGGGCAAGGGGATTGTGGCCAAGCTCAAGGGGTGTGATGACCGCGACACCGCCGCCGCCCTGATGCAGAGCAGCATCGCCATCCGCCGGGAGCAGCTCCCGGCAGCGGCGCCGGACGAGTACTACTGGGCCGACCTGGTGGGGCTGCGCGTCTCCAATCAGCAGGGGGTGGCGCTGGGAACAGTCAGCCACCTGCTTGAAACCGGCGCCAATGACGTGCTGGTGGTCAGGCAGGGGGAGACCGAGCGCTTGATCCCCTTCGTGCTGGAGCGGTTTGTGACAGATATCGACCTGGAGACCGGCGAGATGCGGGTCGACTGGGACCCGGACTTTTAACCCGGGTCATGCGCTTTGATGTGGTGAGCCTGTTCCCGCCCATGTTCGAGGCGGTGAGCGCCTACGGTGTGACCGGCAGGGCGCTTGAACAAGGCGTGGCGGAGCTGGGGCTGTGGAACCCGCGGGACTATACCCACGACCGCCACCGCACCGTGGACGACCGCCCCTACGGCGGGGGCCCGGGCATGCTGATGAAGATTCAGCCTCTGCGCGATGCCATCGCCGGAGCCCGAGCGGCGCATCCGGGTCCTAGCCATGTGGTCTACCTCTCACCGCAGGGGAGGGCGCTGGATCAGGCCGGTGTGCGTGAGTTGGCCGGTTATGAGCATCTGGTACTGATTGCCGGTCGCTATGAGGGTGTCGACGAGCGGCTCATCGAGGCGGAGGTCGACGCGGAGTGGTCCATCGGCGACTACGTTCTCAGCGGCGGTGAGCTGGCGGCCATGGTGGTGATCGATGCGGTGACACGGCTGCTGCCCGGTGCCCTGGGGCATGCGGAGTCGGCCCAGCAGGACTCCTTCAGTGAGGGGGTCTTGGATTGTCCCCACTACACCCGGCCAGAGGTGTTCGAGGGGCGGGAGGTACCACCGGTACTGCTCAGCGGCGACCACGCGGCGATTGCCCGCTGGCGGCGCAAGCAGGCGATAGGCAGAACCTGGCTGCGTAGGCCGGAGCTGCTGGAACGGATGGAGCTGGATGAGCTGTCGCAGCAGCTGCTGCAGGAGTTTATCCAGGAGCATGAACAGATTTAGATTTCGGTGTATAATTGACGGACTTTTTCCGGGAGTTTTGTAATGAGCAACATCATCGACCAACTCGAAGCTGAGCAGATGAACCGTGAGGTACCGGAATTCGGTCCGGGCGATACCGTTGTGGTTCAGGTTAAGGTAAAGGAAGGCAGCCGTGAGCGTCTGCAGGCCTTTGAAGGCGTGGTAATCGGCAAGCGCAACCGCGGTCTCAACTCCGCGTTCACCGTGCGCAAGATGTCCCACGGCGAGGGTGTGGAGCGGGTCTTCCAGACCTATAGCCCAGCCATCGACTCCATTCAGGTCAAGCGTCGCGGCGATGTCCGTCGTGCCAAGCTCTACTACCTGCGTGGGCGCACCGGTAAGGCCGCGCGCATCAAGGAGAAGCTGTAAACCGGGCTGTACGCCTGACCATGCACTGCATGCTCAAGACGTCGGCAAACGGACGAAAAGGCGGGCAGCACCCCAGCGGTGCTGCCCGCTTTTTTTGTCTCCTGTTTCTGCTTCTGTTTTGCTCATCGGCGGCTGCCGTAGAGCTTGGCGAGATCGCCCGTCTGGCCCGCGGAGGTGCGGCCGAGTTGGCGCTCACGCTACTTGAACAGCAGCAGCCCGAGCCGAAACAGCACCCTGCGGCGTGGATGCGCTGGGAGCGAATGCGGGTACGGATCCTCGAACAGCGCAGCCGCTGGTCTGAACTCTCGCAGCGCTTGGCCCAAGTCCCCGCGACCATGCCCGGGGCCTTTCGTCGCTGGGCTCTCAGCCGCCGCGCGCGGGCACTGATCTTTGCGGGGGATTATGGCCAGGCGCGAGAGTTGCTGCGGCGGCTCATCTGGTCGACAGAGGATATCTCCGCTGAGGAGCGGGCGCAGTGGCGTCAGTTGGTCATGCAGAGCTATCTGCAACAGGGGCGCCTGAACGACGCCCACGCCGCCATGCTGCGTTTCCACCAGGACTACGGAGAGGGGGATGAGCCGGCGCGCCTGATGCAGATCCGTATCCTGTTGGCGGGTGGCCATCCGACCGAGGCCCTGTCGCTGCTGAAGGGGGAGTCGGGGCGCACCTTCAGCCTGCTGCGTGAGCTGGCGCAGTTGCGCCGTGGGGAGTCGGTCAGCACGATCCTGCAGGCGCGACGCGGTGCAGAGGGGGTGGAGAGCTGGGAGCCGCTGCAGCGTTACCTGCACGTTGGTGTGCTGGTCGAAGCGGCGGCGCTCGCGGGCGAGACCGCCTTTGAGATCATTGCGTTGGAGCGGTTCTTTCGGTTGGAGCCGCCGCAAGAGGGGTGGGGCGAGCTCTTTTCCTTTGGCGCCGACACCCTCTGGCGCGCCTATCGCGAATACGCCCTGGCGGTGGGGAATCGTGAGCAGATGCTGCTTGGTGATGATGCGGCCTGGTTCGAACTGGCCGAGGCGACCTCCGCCCGCTATCCGGTACGTCGACATGCGCTCTACGCTCTGTTGACCCGACAGGCTCAACGACAGCGCGATCGCCACCGTGCCGGTGAGGCGTTGGCGAAGCTGCTGCTGGAGCAGGAGGGCGGGGCAGCGCTGGTTGGCAGCCTGTTTCTCGATTCGGCCCAGTTTGAGAGTCAGGGAGCGCTGCCGCCTGGGGTAGCCTACCTGTTGGTCGACCAGGCCATCCGCGATGGGGATCTGCCTCGGGCCTCGGCGCTGTTACAGCGCCTGCCGGAGCCCCCTAAGGGGGTCGATGCCTTCCCCTGGCAGTTACGCCGGGCCAAGGTGTTTATCCTCACCGGAGACTATGCGCCGGCGGAGGCGCTATTGGAGCGCCTGGTCGAGGCGGCGGCAAAGCTCCAGGACGGGCAGCGGGATCAACTGCTGCAGCTGATGTTCGACCTGCAGACGGTCGGGGAGGATGAGCGGGCGCTTCGCCTGCTCAGTAGCCTCTATGATCGGGTCGGCACGCTGCAGCTCCGACGTGAGCTACTCTTCTGGATGGCCGACTCCCATCGGGCTCAGGAGCGCCACACCGATGCGGCTCGCCTCTATCTGCGGTCGGCCACCCTGGGAGATGTAAAGAGTATGGACCCCTGGGCACAAACGGCGCGCTACAAGGCGGCCCAGACACTGGCCAAGGCGGGACTGTTGGCCGATGCGGCACACATCTACTCCCGCCTGCTGGCGGTGACGGAGAAGCCCGAGCGGCGCGCCGTGCTGCGCCGTGAGTTGGAGCAGGTGCGTATGCGACAGGCGGCCGATGAG
>JBNJGC010000040.1:0-17630 GCA_051747405.1 Pseudomonadota bacterium | reverse complement strand
TCCAGCGCCTCCTGGAAGGCTTGTACGTAGATCGAGGGATCGGACCAGCCCAGTTCGCCCCCCTTGGCGGCGGAGCCGGGGTCCTCGGAGTTGGCGCGCGCCAGGTCGGCGAAGGATTCGCCGCCGATGATACGTTCGCGCAGCCGCTGGAGCCGTTCGCGGGCCTCGCGTTCGGAGACCAACTCACCGGTTTTGATCAGGATGTGGCGGGCGTTGACCTGGCGGATGATGGAGCGCTCCTCGCCGCGCTTCTCTTCCAGCTGCAGGATATGGAAGCCGCTGCTGGAGCGGATGATGGGGCTTATTTCGCCCGGCTCCATAGCGCTGATCTCATCGGCAAAGAGGGTGGGGAGTTGACCGATGCGGCGCCAACCCAGATCGCCGCCTTCGAGCGCCTGTTGGCCGTCGGAGTGGGCGATGGCGACCTGGCTGAAGCTCTCGCCCTGTTCGAGCTGCTCCAGCAGCTGCTCGGCACGGGCGCGGGCCTGCTGGACCTCGTCGGGGCCGGCGTTGCCGGAGAGCGCGACCAGGATGTGGCGCAGGCGGTACTCGGTGTCCTGATCGCTCTGCCCCTTGCGCTTTTCGAGAAAGGCGTCGACCTCCTGCGGGGTGACGTTGACGCGGTTGTCCACCTGGTTGCTCTTGAGGCGGGAGATGCGCACCTCGTCGCGGATCTGCTCGCGGAAGAAGGCGAAGCTGACGCCATCGGCCTTCAGGGCGCGCCGGAACTGGGTCAGGCTCATACCGTTTTCGCGGGCGATGTTGTCGATGATGCGGTTGAGCTGTTCGTCCTTGACGTCGATGCCGAGCTGGCGCGCACGCTCCAGTTGCAGTTTCTCCATGATGAGTCGCTCGAGCACCTGTTTTTGCAGTGCCTCCTGCGGCGGCAACTGGTTGCCGCGCTGGCGCAACTGCTGGCTGATGGTGTCGACGCGGCGGTCGAGCTCGTTCCAGGTAATCACGTCGTTGTTGACGACGGCGGCAATGCCATTGATCTGCTCCACAGCGGCGTGCAGCGGGGCAGTGAGGGCAGATAGCAGGATCAGGATGGGGATCAGTCGCATAGTGCTCTTCAAGTCGGTGGTTCGTTGGCCCGGTGAGGGCGTTCAGTTGCCTAGGATACCATGTCCCAGGCTCTGTTCGATGTTACGACCGAGGCTGGCCAGCCCCTTGAGCTGTAGTGTTAGCTGGATGCTCCGGTTGGCCTCCTGGTCGATGTTGTCGCGTTGGGCGCGTGCGACCACCTGTACGCTCCAGCAGCAGCTCTCGTACTCCAGGCCGCCGAGGGTGTCCAGGGGGAGCTCATTCTCCATATCGTAGTGGTAGCGCGCAATTAAACGCCACTGTCGGCTGAGCGGCCAGAGCAGGGCGATATCGGCCTGGTGCAGCGCCTGCTCGCGGCGGTAGCGGTAGGCCATGTTGAGCACCTTGCGTGCGGCCGGGTTGTAGCGCAGGCGGGCATTGAGCCGCTCTGCCCGGTCGTCGTGGGGGTTCCACTGTTCGGTGACGCTGAAGCTGAGGGCGTCGCTGGGGCGCAGGGCCAGCTCGGCAATGATGTCTGAGCTGGCCTGCTCCCGCACCGGCTCGCTCTCACGCAGGGTGACCCGGCGATCTTCAAGGTAGCGGATTTGACCGATGCTGGCGCGCAGGCGCTCGCGCCCGCTTTGGCTGGTCAGGAGTCGGCTGGTGAGGGCGAGGGCGATATGCTCGGCGTCGCCCTGGCGATCGGCGCCGCTGAAGCGGTTGTCCTGGAACATCTGGCCGAAGCTGAAGTCCCGTTCGCCGGTGTCGAACAGCGGTAGCTCATCCTGCGATTCGTAGGGGGTGTGCAGGTAGAACAGTCGAGGCTCGAGGGTCTGGAGATAGCCCTTGCCGGCTAACGTCAGGTCGCGTTCAAAGAACAGTCCGCTGTCGAGTGAGGCGATTGGCAGGGAGCGTTCGAGCTGTTCGCCGGCGGGGTGGTCGCTGAGCCGGTACTGGGTATGGCGCCAGGCCAACTTGGGGGTGAGGAACCAAGCCGGGCCGGCCAGGGGCAGGCTGAGTGCCGGTTTCAGATCGAGCCGGTCGCCACTGGGGGTGCGTGTTGCGTGGCGAAAGCGTACCGCTTCGCTCTCCAGCTCCAGTCGGGGGCGGTTTCGGTGCGCTGCGGTGGCGCCGTCGAGGCGCAGCTGTGGCAGGCGCTGGTAGGGGGCGGTGCCGCTGAGAGTCTGGTAGTCCTGTAGCCGGGCGAGAAAGCGCCAGTGGCGGTCGCTGTAGCGGAGATCGGCGCGTCGCTCAAGGTGCGACTGGGTGCCGCTGAGCTGTTCGCCGCCCAGGTCGTCGAGCAGGTAGTCGGTGTCGGAGACACGCTGGTAGTCCAATCGGCTCTGCCAGCCGTCGCCGAATCGCGCCTGGTGGCTCAGGCCTAGGTGGTTGCGGTCGTCGCCATAGCGCTGGTCGTCGCTCAGCTGGCTGGCGTTGAGCTGTCCGCGGCTGCTCTTTCCCAGGTAGCGGTACTCCCCGCTCAGCATGGTGCCGCGGCGGGTGATGTGGCGCGGTGTGAGTGTGGCGTCATGGTTGGGGGCGATGTTCCAGTAGATGGGCAGGGCGATGTCATCCCCCCCTTCGTCGGAGGAGCCGATGGTGGGGGGCAGCAGGCCGCTCTTGCGCCCCTCTAGCGGGAAGTTGAGATAGGGGCTGTAGAAGAACGGCACGCCTTTGAAGGCGAGGCGCGCGTGCCAGGCCTCACCGGTGTTGCTCGCCTGGTCCAGCTCCAGGCGGCTCGCCTTTAACAGCCAGTCCGGTCGCTCCGGGTCGCAGGTGGTATAGCTTAGTCCCTGCAGAAATGCCTGCTCGGGCCCCCGCAGCTCGATCCGCTCGGCACTGCCGAAGGCGTGGCTGTCGGGCAGGAAAAATCGGGTCTGGCTGAATTCGCCCTCTTCGGTTGCGAGGTTCATCTGTGCCCGGCTGCCGTCGATACGCAGTCCGCCGCGGCGTAGCCCCACCTCGCCTTCGATGCGCAGCTGTTCGCTGTTGCGGTCATACACGGCCTGTTCTCCGAGCAGGGTCGCCCCGTCGCGCTCGATGGTGACACCGCCGAGCAAACGGGTGACGCCGTCCGCCTGGCTGAACAGCTCATCGGCGCTCAGGCGGGTGGCCCCGGCGCTTAGCGGGGTTGGTGCCGGTAGTGCGGCGCTGCGAAGATCCGGGACCGGCGGGCAGAGCGCCCAACGCCCATCGTCGGCGGCGATGGCGATAGCGGGGCCTGCGAGGGCGAGGAGTAGGAGGGGTGTGCGCTTCACGTCGGTCGGTATGGTTGATGGTTGGGTGCAGTCGCGGCGTTAAAGTGTCACAGTATACCAGCCCGACAAAAGTATGCGGCTGCCTTGCTAGGCTGTGGGGTGGCTCGCATTGTCGGGCCGGCGAATCTGGCATAATCTGCAGTCAATGTCCCTGTGAGAACTGGAGTCACTAGCTATGCGTAAATCCCTGTTGTTTGCTTCGGCTATGTTGCTGGCCGCGCCTGTTGCCGGTGCCGATGAGCTCGATAACCTTACCGCCCTGGGGCAGAAGAGCTTCCGTGCCCTCTCCCAGGACCTGGCCGCCGCCCTGACCTATAAGGCGATCACGCCTGCCGAGCCGCTGGGGGTGACGGGGATCGATATCGGTATCGAGGCGAGCGCCACGGAGCTGGAGTCGGCCCAGGTCTTTGACACCGCCTGTGGCGGTTGTGGTGTGGACACCCTGGTGGTGCCGAAGTTGCACCTGCACAAGGGGCTGCCGGCGAACATCGACGTCGGTCTGATGTACGCTTCGGTTCCCGGCAGTAATATCGAACTGACCGGTGCAGAGCTGCGCTACGCCTTCGTCGAGGGCGGTGTGGCGATGCCGGCGGTGGCGGTACGGGGCAGCTACAGCCGACTCGGTGGTGTGGATCAGCTGGATATGGAGAACACCGGCGTGGAGCTGACCGTCTCCAAAGGCTTCGCCATGCTGACCCCCTACGCCGGGGCGGGCCGGGTCTGGACGGTCAGTGACCCGAGTGCCGCTACCGGGTTGGCTAAGGAGGAGTTCTCCGAAAACCGCTACTACGCCGGCCTGAACCTCAATATGGGGTTGACCAACATCGTGCTTGAGGCGGACCGTCAGGGGGATACCGCCGGTTACAGCCTCAAGCTCGGTTTCCGTTTCTAAGCTCGCGGGATGGGAGAGCGCCTGGAGCAGTTGCAGCGCTGGTTGAGTCGGGACCTCGGCCTGCCGGCGCACAGCCTGGAGCCGGCTTCTGCCGATGCCAGTTTTCGCCGCTACTTTCGCATCGGTTTCGACGGCGAGAGCCGCATCGTCATGGATGCCCCGCCGGAGCTGGAGGATAGCCGTCCCTTTGTGCGCATCGCCCGGCAGTTGCACGCCATCGGCTTGCATGTGCCGCAGGTGTTGGCCGAGGACCTCGGGCAGGGCTTTTTGCTGTTGACCGATCTGGGTTCGCAGCAGTATCTGGATGCGCTCGATGGCGACAGCGTGGCACGCCTCTACGGCGACGCCATGGCGGCGCTGGCGACCCTTCAGGCCCGCGGCCCCGGTGCGGAGCAGCTGCCCCCTTACGATGAGGCGCTGCTGCGGCGGGAGATGGCGCTGTTTCGTGACTGGTATCTGCTACGCCACCTGGGGCTGACCCTGAGCCCCGAGCAGGAGCGGGTGCTGGCGCAGACCTTCGACCTGTTGGTGGTTAACGCGCTGGAGCAGCCTCCGGTGTGTGTCCATCGCGATTACCACTCGCGTAACCTGATGGTGTGTGAGGACAACCCCGGCATACTCGACTTCCAGGATGCGGTCTACGGTCCACTGACCTATGACTTGGTCTCGCTGCTGCGCGACTGCTATATCGCCTGGCCGCGCGAACAGGTGGAGGAGTGGGCGCTTGCTTTCCACGATCTCGCCGTGGAGGAGGGGATTCTTGGGGAGAGGCGGCAAGGGCGTTTTCTGCGCTGGTTCGACCTGATGGGGGTGCAGCGACATCTCAAGGCGAGCGGGATCTTCGCCCGCCTCAACCACCGCGACGGCAAACCCGGCTACCTGGGTGACATCCCGCGCACCCTCGGCTATGTGGCCGAGGTGAGCGGTCGCTACCCCGAACTACAGCCGTTCTCGCACTTTTTGCAGGCAGAGGTTTTGCCGCGGGGTGAGGCGGTGAAGGCGGGTTAGGGAAGGCGTTTTAGTGCGCCTCTTGGCTACATGTCGAAGCCGGCCTTTTTGTAGTACTCCTGCGCCTTGGCCTCATCCTTCTCTACTCCGTTGCCCTCCTGATACATCATGCCCAGGGTGGTCAGCGAGCCCACCAGCCCCTGTTCGGCGGCCTTTTCGAACCATTTCATCGCTTCGGAGGGGTCTTTATCCACCCCCTCACCCTCAAGGTACATAAAGCCCATGCCGTGCTGGGCCATGGCGTGGTCCTGCTCGGCGGCGGCGCGCATGTACTTGACCGCCTCGGGGAGGTTGGGGGTACCCAGCAGACCATTCTGCTGCATGATGGCGACGCGGTATTGCGCCTCGGCGTTGCCCTGTTCGGCCAGAGGGGAGAGCAGCTGCATGGCGGTAGCGAAGTGCTTGCCCTCGAAGGCGGTGACGCCGCTGTTCAGATCCATATCGTCGTTGCTGATGTCGCTCATGCTGCTACTCCTGAAACGTCTGTCGGTTAAGCATAACCCCGCGGGGGCGGGGTGTGTCTCTCCAACAGATGGAGGAGCGGTGGCCGCTTTTCAAGCCTGGCGGTCGATGCGCGAGTGGCGGTCACGCCTGCTGCATGGACCACTAGGCGGCCAGGTCGGCGGCGATACCATCCAGCGCCTCGGCGTGCTCCATCTGCTGCTCGACCGCACCAAGGGCCTGCTCCAGGGAGAGCCCGAGGGCGTTGAGTAACGTGGCGGGCGGGGTCTGTTCGGAGGCGTCGCCGAGGCCGTGGGGTTTGAGTAGGCAGTTGACCAGCATGACCAGGTTGGCGTAGGCGAAGTGCTCTCCCCGGTAGGTTTCGTTGTGGTGTTCGCGCACCGTCACCTCCAACAGCGGCGGGAGATTCCAGGCGCGTACCAGCCAGGCCCCGATGCGGGTATGGTCGATCCCCAGGGTACGCTTTTCGATCAGTGTCAGGGGCGTCTCCGGGTTGGCCTCGACCACGCGGTTGAGCAGAAAGTATTCGGGTTTGAGCAGGTGACCGAGGGCCAAAAAGCCGAAGTTGTGCAGCAGTCCCGCCAAGTAGGCCTGGGCGGGGCGTACGCCCAGCCGCCGGGGCAGCGCTTTGGCCAGGCTCTGACAGAGTGTGGCGGCGTGCAGGGCGCTGCGCCACAAGCTCTTGCGCCCCAGCGGCCCACCCTGCGGCAGGTCGAAGGGGCGCAGTGCGCTCAGGCCGAGGGCGGTATTGAGAGCGGTATCGAAGCCCAGCACACGGGTGATCGCCTGGCTCACGGTCTCGACCTCGCCGGGGTAGGCGTAGAAGGGGGAGCGGGCGTGGCGCAGCAGCTGGGCGCTGATGCTGGGGTCGGCCTCGATCACGGCGGCGAGCGCGTCGATGTTCGCCTCCGGGGCGGCATAGAGCTCCAGCAGCTGTGTGCCCAACGGGTGCAGCGGCGGCAGCTGCTGTAGCGATTTGATCCGCTCCTGCATGCCGTCCACCGGGCGCAGCTGACGCACACGGTGGTGGCGGGCGTAGGCGTCGCGGCTGACGAAGGTGTGATCGGTGGCGTGCAGGGTCGCGTCCGGATCGGCAATACGACCGAACAGCGCATCCCGGTGGAGCCGGCGAAAGCCTTCGCGATCGAGGCGCAGCAGAAGGTGGCGCTGGCCCGGCTCAAGGTAGAGGGTGTCGTGCTCAAGCAGCGAGGTATCCACCACCGCCCGCAGGCCAAATGGCGCCGCCACGGGCGGGATAGTGCCCGCCTGGCAGTCATGAAAGAGGTACTGTCCGGCGCTACGCTCCAGCGGCTCCAGGCTGCGTCCGGTCAGGGTGAACAGTTCGCCGAAGTCGAGGATGCGGTCGAGCGGTAACACCGCCAGCAGTACCCCCTCCTCATCGCCAAGAAGCACCGCACGAGCCACCTGCTGCGCCGGTATACCGGCCTGCTCCGCGGCCTGGTACAGGGAGTCCGCCGCCTCTAGAGGCAGGGGCTCGAACGCGACCCCCTCGCGCTGAAGGTAGTTTATGATAGGGTTGTGATGTGACATGGCATGGTGGCCCGTTTCTTAGTGACTCAACTTAACCCTAACCCTAGTAGAATGGTGTCGCCTGGACGTGACCGGGATCACGTTTTGCCACTTGGCACGGCCCGTCGGCGGCAAATTGCCGACGAGCCGTCTCCGTTCGCCACCCAGCCAGAGGCCGACCTGCGATGAGAGCGATGATTCTGGCGGCCGGGCGCGGCGAGCGCATGCGCCCCCTCACCGATACCACCCCCAAACCCCTACTGCTCGCCGGCGGCAGGCCGCTCATCGAGTACCATCTGGAGGCGCTTGCCGCTGCCGGCTTTGACCAGGTAGTGATCAACCACGCCCACCTGGGCGAGCAGATTGAGCGGGCGTTGGGCGACGGTGAGCGCTACGGGCTTGCCATCCGCTATTCGGCGGAGGGGCCGGCGCTGGAGACCGGTGGCGGAATCTTCCGCGCTCTTCCCCTGCTGGGGGACGAGCCCTTTTTGGTGATCAACGGCGATATCTGGTGTGACTACCCCTACGCCCGCCTGCGTGAGCTGCCGGTGGAGTTGGCTCACCTGGTGTTGGTGGATAACCCGCCGCAGCACCCGCAGGGGGACTTTGCCCTCGACGCCGGGGCGGTGCGGGAGAGCGGCAGCGGCTGTCTGACCTTTTCCGGTATCGGTCTCTACCGGCCCGAACTCTTCGCCGGCTGCCGTGACGGCGCCTTTCGTCTGGCACCGTTGCTGCGCCGCGCCATGGCAGAGGGGGCGGTTAGTGGAGAGCACTTCCGGGGACACTGGTTCGATATCGGTACCCCTGAGCGGCTGAAGCATCTCGACCAGTTCCTGAGAGGGTGAACAATGGGGCAGGAGATCAGCACCACCCGGTTCAAAAAACAGGACTTCTCCCTGTTTGCAAAGCGCCTTGCGTCCGAAACAGCGCTTCTGCAGCAGTGCTTTGACAACAAAGGGTTCTCCCGTAGCCACGCGGTAGGCGGCTTCGAGCTGGAGGCGTGGTTGGTCGATCGCCAGGGGGAGCCGGCACCGATCAACGAGCCCTACCTGGCCCGCCTCGGCGACAGCGCGCTCTACACCCCGGAGCTCTCCCGCTTCAATATCGAACTCAACAGCACACCGCAACCGCTGGGCGGCGATGCCCTGGCGCGCATGCATCGGGAGCTGGAGCGGAATTGGCGTCGCTGCTTCGAGGTGGCCGGGGAGCTGGATGCGGCGTTGATGATGGTGGGGATCCTTCCCACTCTGCGCGATAGTATGCTCAGTCTGGAGAATATGTCGCGCATGGAGCGATACCGCGCGCTCAATGAGCAGGTGCTGCGGCTGCGCGAGGGCCGACCGCTTACGCTGAATATCGTCGGTGAGCAGCACCTTGAGGCGCAGCACAGCGATGTGATGCTGGAGGCGGCCACCACTTCGCTCCAGATCCATCTGCAGGTGTCGCAGGAGCGGGCGGTGCGCTACTACAACGCGATGCAGATCCTCTCCGCGCCGATGGTGGCGATCAGCGCCAACTCACCACTGCTGTTCGGCAAGCGGCTGTGGCAGGAGACGCGCATCCCGCTGTTTGAGCAGGCGGTGGCCAGCGGCGGTATCGCCGGCGGCGCCTTCGGCCCGCTCAAGCGCGTCTCTTTCGGCAGCGGTTACGCCCGTCAGAGCATCATGGAGGTTTTTGCCGAGAATGCCGAGCACTTTCCGCTGTTGCTGCCGGTTAATCTGGATGGGGAGCCCGGGCAGTTCAACCACCTGCGGCTACACAACGGCACCATTTGGCGCTGGAACCGGCCACTGGTCGGTTTCGACGACGACGGCACCCCCCACCTGCGTATCGAGCACCGGGTCATGCCCGCCGGCCCCAGTGTGATCGATACCATCGCCAACATCGCGTTTTTTTACGGTCTCGCCTACGCCCTGGCGCAGAGTGAAGAGCCGCCCGAGCAGCGGCTAGAGTTCTTTCAGGTCCGTGATAACCTCTACGCCGCGGCGCGTTACGGCCTCAATGCCCAGGTCACCTGGCTTGATGGTCGCCGGGGGCGGATGGGTGAACTGCTGGAGCGGCTTATACCACTGGCGCGTGAAGGGCTCGATGCACTGGGGTGCGATGCCGAAGATCGAGATGGATACCTCGCCATTATTGAGCAGCGCCTGCTTACCGGCCAGACCGGCGCCGCCTGGCAGCTGGCCTGGCTGGAGCGTCACGGGGAGGCGCTGAGTGATCTGGTCGGCGCCTACCTGGAGCATCAGCAGGGTGGGCGCCCGGTACACGAGTGGCCCGTTTAGCCACTGAAAAAGCATTGACTCATTTCGTTTATCCTGGAGCAGCTATGCTGACTGAACTAGACGCCATCCCCGACGGGCTTCTCGACCTCCCCTGTGAGCGCCTGCACGAAAAGCTCGACGGCCCGACTTTGATTCATCTGCCGGGGCGTCATCGCCGCCCGCTGTTCGTCTCGGTGCTGCTGCACGGTAACGAGGATACCGGCTGGGAGGCGATGCGTGCGCTACTGAAAAAGTCTGCCGGGACTGAACTGCCGCGGGCACTGTCGCTGTTTATCGGCAACGTCGAGGCGGCGCGCCACGCTGTCCGTTTTGTAGAGGGCAAGCCGGATTACAACCGTATCTGGAAAGGTGGCGAGAGCCCTGAGGCGCAGATGGCCCGGCGCATTCTCGACACCATGCGTGAGCGCGAGGTCTTCGCCAGCATCGACATCCACAACAACACCGGCCTCAACCCCCACTACGCCTGTATCAATGTTCTGCAGCAGCCCTTTTTGCAGCTGGCGACACTGTTCAGTCGCACCGTCGTCTACTTCATCCGTCCCGACGCGGTGCAGTCGATGGCCTTCAGCAAGCTCTGTCCGGCGGTGACCGTGGAGTGTGGCAAGGCGGGGCTGCCCCACAACACCGAGCACGCCATGGAGTTCGTCGAAGGGGCGCTCCACCTCGACCACTTCCCCGACCATCCGGTGCCGGGTAGCGACTACGACCTTTACCACACCGTCGCCACGGTCAAGATCCCGCAGACGGTACGCTTTAGCTTCAGTGATCCGGGGGCGGACCTCCACTTCCCTGACGATCTGGACCACATGAACTTCCGTGAGCTGCCGCCGCGTACCGAACTGGCCCGGTTGGGCAGTGACCGGGCACGGCTGGAGGCGTGGAGCGAGGCGGGCGACGACCTGGCGGAGCGCTATTTCGCCATGGAGGGGGGGCGTTTGACCACCCGCCTGCCGGTGATGCCCTCGATGCTGACCCTGGACGAAACCGTCATCCGCCAGGACTGCCTCTGCTACCTAATGGAGCGCCTGCCACCGGTGTAGTCGCCCCGCCCACCACCTACCGCGGCGTACGCTGAAGCCTCCGTGCCGACCGTACTGGTGTGAACCGCGCCACAGTTTGCGTAATCCGTGCCGTGAGAGAGGGGTTCGCGCCACCTAATGCCATGCGTGAGCTTGTTCCGGTATCTTGTTGTTTTTATGGGATCGCCGTTCCCCTTTTCCGGCGTTGCCCCGCGGCTGTTGCAAAGCGCTGTTTACCCGGTAGTGATTTTGAAAACTTCGTCACAGATAAATCGGCGCCACTGGTCCATCGTTACACTCAACACGGTACAAATACCGCTGCGGACTAGACACAGAGAGACGCCGCCATGAGTGAAAAGCGCTATCAAATCTTCTACACCGGCAAACTCCATCCCGGCCAGGCGCGGGATACGGTAAAGAGTAACCTGGTCCTCTTCCTGGGGATCAGCGAAGCCAAGGCCGAACGGCTGCTCACCGACGAGCCCAAAGTGCTCAAACGCTGCGACAGCGCCGTAGAGGCGCAGACACTGCTGGAGCGGTTTGACGGCGCCGGCATCGACTGCGTGGTGCGCGACACCGGCGGCGGGCAGAACCCCGGCGACGAATCCGGCAGCGAGAGCTCACTGGTGCGTCTGCTCAAGACCTTCTCCACCGATGAGGGAAATGACAGCCCTTCGCTGCTCCGCCGTTTGGTCAAGGGGGGGCAAAAACGCAAGCGGGCATAGATTACCTTGAGTTCAAAATTTCAAGTTGAAAGTTATAAGTTAAAGGGCGCTTCGGCGCCCTTTTTCGTTCTTCGCCGCTTTGCAGGCGGGGAGTCTCGTCGGCTGTCATCAACGGTTCACCGCTTATTCATCCTGTTGTCACGCATGGCGCGCACAGTGGTGTGCCATGAGCGAGACGAAACCTCAACAGCGTGAAACGGGCGGTCGGCTCAATATCAGCCTGGTGACCGAAACCTATCCGCCGGAGATCAACGGTGTGGCGATGACACTGTCGCAGCTGGCCGCTCAACTGGAGGTCAGGGGGCACCACCTGCAGCTGGTGCGACCGCAGCAGGAGCCGGAGCGGGGTGACTCACGCGGGGTGGCGGAGACCCTGCTGGTGCAGGGAATGGCGATCCCCGGTTACCGTGAGCTGCGCTTTGGTCTGCCGGCGACACGGCTTCTCGCACGTCGTTGGCGGCAGCGCCGCCCGGATGTGATCTATGTCGCCACCGAGGGGCCGCTGGGCTGGTCGGCAGTGCAGGTGGCCCGGCGCTTGGGTATCCCTGCGGTTAGCGGCTTTCACACTCAGTTTCACCACTACAGCCGCTACTACCGCGCCAGCTGGTTGCAGCCGCTGGTCTACCGCTACCTCAAGTCGTTACACAACAAGACCGCCTGTACCCTGGTGCCCACCGAAGCGATGCGGCGTAGCATGAGCGGGGAGTTTGCAGCGGTCAAGGTGCTGGGGCGCGGTATCGACACGACGCAGTTCCAGCCGTCCAGGCGCTGCGACTCACTGAGGCGCAAGTGGGGGGCGGAGCCCGACGACAAGGTGTTTCTCTACGTCGGTCGCCTGGCGCGGGAGAAGAATATCCCCCTGGTGGTGGAGACCTTCCGGCGGTTGCGCGAGCAGACCCCCTCAGCACGCTTGGTGTTGGTGGGTCACGGTCCCGACTATGTTCGACTCTACCAGCGCCAGGAGGGGGTTGTTTTCGTCGGTAGCCGCACGGGCGAGGAGCTGGCGCGCCACTATGCCTCGGCGGATATCTTTCTCTTCCCCAGCATGAGCGAAACCTTCGGCAATGTGGTGCTGGAGGCGATGGCCAGCGGACTGGCGGTGGTGGCCTTCGACGAGGCAGCGGCGGGGATCCACATCCGCCACGGCCATAACGGTATGTTGGCCGAGGTGGAGGATAGGGCCGCCTTCATCCGCCACAGCCAGACCCTGCTGGCCAATCCGGCTTTCCTCGCCGGGCTGCGGCGCGAGGCGCGCCGGGCCATGGAGGGGATCGCCTGGGAGCAGGTGGGGGTGGAGTTCGAGCGGATCCTGACACACTATGCCGGGCCGGGGGGGAGCGATGAATCGACTGGACGTTTGGCAGCGGATCTCAGCCGCTGATAGCGGTCTCTGCCTGCTGGTCAACCGTATGTCGCATCGGCGTCTGCTGGTGCTGGCCTTCCGTTTTATCTCGCGTATTGGCGACGGCCTCTTTTGGTATTCGCTGATGGCGGTGCTGCCGCTGCTCTATGGTTGGCAGGGAGTTGAGGCGGCAGCGACGATGGCGCTGGTCGGTTTGGTCAACCTCTGGCTCTACCGTAAGTGCAAGCGCCGCATCTCAAGGGAGCGGCCCTTTGTCACACTGGCACCGATCAACCTGGCCGGGGTGCCGTTGGACCGTTTCAGCTTCCCCTCCGGCCACACTCAACATGCGGTGGGCTTCTCGGTCACGGCGGCGGCCTTCTTCCCGCAGCTGGCACCGTTACTCTACCTTTTTGCCTTCTTGGTCGCCCTCTCTCGACCGTTGCTCGGACTGCACTATCCCTCTGATGTGCTGATGGGGGCTCTGCTGGGGTTCGGGGTCTCACAGCTGCTGCTTACCCTGTCCGCTCTGCTGATCTGAGCCTGCGCTGTTCGGTGGGTGTGGTGGCGCGGCTTCGTGCCTGGCCACGGATTCTGGAGGTTTACCCGCGGCTCAACCCCGTATAGATTTGGCGCAACCGAACAAGAAAAAGGAGGGGTTCCATGCTGTTCCGTCTACGCCCGCTGCTACTATTGCTTCTGCTGCTGCCCTCGCACGCTGCTTTGGCCGATGTCGTGGTGCTGCTCCAGGGCTACCTCGGCAACGACGATCCGTGGCGGCGTAGCGGCGTCGCCACGGCGCTGCGCACAGCCGGCTGGGCCGATGGCGGCCACCTGCACCAGAGCCCGGCAGGGGTGCGCGGTTTTCGCCCGGCGGACGCGCGAACCTTCTACACACTGGCCCTGCCCACCGAAGCGCCCCTGATGGGTCAACTGCGCCATCTGGAACCGCTGATGCAGGCTGTGAGCGCTCGCCACAGTGGCGAGCGGCTGATCCTGGTGGGCCACTCCGCCGGCGGTGTGCTGGCGCGCCTGTTCATGGTGCGGCATCCGCAGCAACCGGTTGCCGCCCTCATCACCATCGCCAGCCCCCATCTGGGGACGCCGGTGGCCGAGGCGGGCGCCATGGCCGGTGCGAGCCCCCTGGGTTGGATCGCCCCGCTGGTGGGGGCGGATAGCCTGCCGCGCTCGCACGCGCTCTATCGGGACCTGATGCGGGAACATCCGGGCGGCTTGCTGTTTTGGCTCAACCGCCAGCCCCATCCGCCACGGCGCTATATCTCAGTGGTGCGCCGTGGCGCGCCGCTACCCTGGGCGGGTGACGCCGTGGTTCCGCCCTGGAGTCAGGACCTGAATCGCGTGCAGGCGCTGCGCGGTCAGGCCCTCACCCTCTACAGTGACGGCGACCATGCACTCGCCCCGGCGGATGGGGCCATGCTGCTGGCACTGTTACGCAAAGTCGGTTAAGTGGTTGGAATATTAGAAAAATATAATTCATAAAATTCCCGTAGTCAGTCTTGGGCATTGCGGCTATACTCGATTTTGCGTACCGCGCCAGGCGGGAGAAGCCGGTACCCCGAGGACTCCGCAGCACCGGGGCGGGGCGCAGAAAAAGTGTATTAATTGTTTGAGGTTTTAGTTATGCGTAACGGCACAGTTAAGTGGTTCAACAACACCAAGGGTTTCGGCTTCATTGCCCCGGAAGAGGGTGGCGAGGATGTCTTTGTCCACTTCTCCGCGATCCAGGGCGACGGTTACCGCACTTTGGAGGAGGGGCAGAGCGTCAGCTTTGAGGTTGAGCAGGGCCCCAAGGGGCTACAGGCGACGCAGGTGAGCGTCGTCCAGTAAGTACCTCCGCTTTCCGTAGCAAAAGGCCCGACCGGCAACGGTCGGGCCTTTTTCGTTTTGGCCCTCCGGCCACGCCCCTCCCGGCCCTCATTGTCGTGTAGGACAAACACGGACAACCGATCAGCACTTGCGGTTACAGACCCTCGCCGATCGTTTGCATAAGCTTTCACCCCATAAACAAACCGGAGGAGATTCGTGGTGGAGGAGCAAACAATGAAAGATCTCATCAAGGACCTGCACAGTCTGGGTATCAGCCTCAATGAGCTGCTTATCAAACCGACCTCACGCGGCCAACTGCACAGGGTGGTGCGCCTGAGCCGCCCCAACTGGCCCGCGGCCCGTTGCCTCAAGGCCGGTGGCTGGCTGCGGCGAAACGGGCTCAAGCCCCGACACCGTTTTACCAGCGAAGAGGATTACCTCAAGCACCTTTGCCAACTGCTCGACGGATACGCCCAATCCCTGCCCTACCGTCGCTCGCACCAGGTGGCCGATGAGGTGACCCTCTCGCGCTGGGAGGCCCGCTGGAGCCGCGCCCGCAAGCGCAGCAGTGGAGGCCGGGCTGCAACGGTGTCGGGTCAGAGCGGTACAGATAAACGCGCCGCCTGAGGCGTAAAGCGGTTCCCTCCAAGTGGTTACCCGCCCGCCGTGGCGGGAGGTGGTAGCGGCCGGGGCGGTTTTTTTCTGCCGCCGGCTTTTTTTTTATTGAAAAGCCCCTATTGAAAGGCGGGAAGGGTCAACGTAGAATTCCCGACTCTAGTTCTTGGTTTTATTTCGTGCAATCTTTCTCAAACAAGTAAGGAGATAGGATAGATGGGCGTATTAGTAGGCCGCGAGGCTCCCGACTTTACCGCTAATGCCGTACTGGGCAGTGGCGAGATCGTTCCCGACTTTAATCTGAAGACCCACATCAAGGGCAAGTATGCGGTTGTCTTTTTCTATCCGCTGGACTTTACCTTTGTCTGCCCCTCCGAGCTGATCGCCTTCGATCACCGCCTGGAGGAGTTCAAAAAGCGTAACGTCGAGGTGATCGGTGTCTCCATCGACTCCCACTACACCCACAACGCTTGGCGCAACACCGCTATCAACGACGGCGGTATCGGACAGGTGAAATACCCCCTGGTTGCCGATATCAACCACGCCATCTGCCAGGCCTACGATGTGGAGCACCCGGAGGCCGGTGTCGCGTTCCGCGCCTCCTTCCTCATCGACACCTCCGGTAACGTCCGCCACCAGATCGTCAACGACCTGCCGCTGGGCCGTAACATCGACGAGATGATCCGCATGGTCGATGCGCTGCAGTTCACCGAAGAGCACGGCGAGGTCTGCCCCGCAGGCTGGAACCAGGGCGACAAGGGTATGAAGGATACCCCTGAGGGTGTAGCCGAGTACCTGGCGGAGAACGCCGACAAGCTGTAAGGGGCATGGGGGAGACGCCACTCTACCGAGTGGACCTCCTTCTTTCCTGCACACAAAAAAGGCCGGGCACCATGCGCCCGGCCTTTTTTGTGCGTAGAAGCCTTCTCAAGCCCGCTCACCGCCCGGAGACGGTGAGCGCGTTGCGCTAGGCCTGGCCGTTACCGGCGCTGCGGCCCGCGCTGGGGCGCTTGTGGTGGATGGTCGGCTTGCGACCGCCACCACCGGGCTTGCCACCGAAGCGACGTTTCTGACCATAGCCACCACCGGGACGGCGCTTGCCGCGCTGGGCAAAGGGCTTGGGTTCAGGGTGGCGTGGCTCCAGTCCCTCGAGCACCATCCGACTGAGCTTGCTGCCGGTGAGCTTTTCGATGCGCGCCACCTTGTCCCACTCTTGCGGTCCGACCAGCGACAGGGCGGTGCCGGAGGCGCCGCCACGACCGGTACGACCGATGCGGTGGATGTAGTCTTCGGCCGCCATCGGCAGATCGAAGTTGAATACGTGGCTGATCCCCTTGATGTCGATGCCGCGGGCGGCCACATCGGTCGCCACCAGCACCTGACACTGACCGCGACGCATACGCTCAACGGTGCGTCGACGCGCTCCCTGGCTCATGTCGCCGTGCAGCGCGGCACTGCGGTGGCCCTTTTCGCGTAGCTGCTTGGCCAGATCGTCGGCACCACGCTTGGTGGCGGTAAAGACCACCGCCTGGGTCACCGCCTCCTGGCCCAGATGGTGGGTGAGCAGTGCCTGCTTGTGGCGGAAGTCGTCGGCCTGGTGAATATGCTGCTCGATGGAGCTGTGGCTGGTCTTGACCCCGTTGATCTGGATCCGCTGCGGTTCGGTCAGCAGGCGGCGGGAGACGTTGCGCACCTCCCCCTCCAGGGTGGCGGAGAAGAGCAGCGTCTGGCGCTCGGCGGGCAGGGCGGCGGCGATGCGCTCGACATCATCGACAAAACCCATGTCGAGCATGCGATCCGCCTCGTCCAGCACCAACATCTCCAGGCGGCTGAAATCGAGACGACCGTTCTCGAAATGGTCGATGAGTCGCCCGGGAGTGGCCACCAACAGATCCAGCGGCTGACGCAGGGCCTTGATCTGCGGCGGGTAGGGCATGCCGCCGACCACCGTGCTGGAGCGCAGGCGACTGAACTTGCCCAGCTCGCGGATCGACTCGGTCACCTGAGTGGCCAGTTCGCGGGTCGGGGTGAGGATCAGCACCCGCGGGCCGTGGCCGGGGGCCGGTTTGTTATTCAACAGTCGCTGCAGCGCCGGTAGGACAAAGGCAGCGGTCTTGCCGGTGCCGGTCTGGGCCGAGGCCATCAGATCGTGGCCGGCCAGGGCGACCGGGACGGCTTGCTTCTGGATGTCAGTGGGGGTGTCAAAACCGCAAGCCTGGATGGCGCGCAGCAGTTGTTCGTCGAGATTGAGGTCTGTAAAAGACAAAATAGCTCCTTATCCATCCCCGGTGGGACGGAAACATAAAAGACGCGAGCAGTGAATGCCCGGTTCAGTGGTAGGTTCGCGCCCCGGAAATTCGGGGTAGGCGCCGTAGTCCAGTTCGCCCGGAGAGTGGTCTCAGGGACGGGTTGTCGCTAACCCTTGGGCGGTGAACATCACGGCGGGAGGTCAGGGACGATGGAATCGCATCCATGCAGTAACCGGACACTATACGCGCAGTCGTCGCCAATAGCCAGCTGATTTCGTGGCTTGGCAGGGTGAGCGCATACTTATATAACACCCTGCGTACAGCTAGTGGTCCATGCGGGAAATAATGTCACTCTCAGCCGGTCCACAGGGAGCCCCGCTAATGAGCCAATGCGGCGT
>JBNJGC010000039.1:0-17639 GCA_051747405.1 Pseudomonadota bacterium | reverse complement strand
TGGCGCTCTACGCCCCGGGGCTGGGTTACTACAGCGCCGGCAGCGGCAAGTTCGGCGAGGCGGGGGATTTTGTTACCGCGCCGGAGCTCTCGCCGCTTTTCTCCCGCTGCTTGGCGCGCCAGTGCGCTGAGGTGCTTGCCGGTATCGGTGGCGGCGAGATCCTTGAGTTCGGCGCCGGCAGCGGGGTGATGGCCGCCGACATTCTGGCCGAGCTGGCGCGCCTCGAACAGCTCCCGCCGCGCTACTGCATCCTGGAACTCAGCGCCGACCTGCGCCAGCGCCAGCAACAGACCATCGAGCAGAGGGTGCCGGAGTTGGCTTCAAGGGTGGTCTGGCTCGACGCCCTGCCCGAAGCGGGCTTTCGTGGTGTGGTGCTGGCCAACGAGGTGCTGGATGCGATGCCCGTGCACCGCTTCGTGATCGATAACGGTGAGCCGCACCAGCTTGATGTGGTCTGGGATGGCAAGGAATTCCTGCTCGAGTCGGGGCCGCCCGATGCGGCGCTCTACACCCGGCTCAAGCAGTTGCAACAGCAGTACGGGCTGGCCGAGGGTTACTACTCGGAGATCAACCTTCGTGCCGAGGAGTGGGTGCGCTCGCTGGCGGGCTTTCTCGCCCAGGGTGTGGCGCTGCTCATCGACTACGGCTTCCCCCAGCGGGAGTTCTACCACCCGCAGCGCAGCATGGGCACGCTGATGTGCCACTATCGCCACCGCGCCCACGACGACGCGCTCACTCTCGTCGGCCTGCAGGATATTACCGCCCATGTGGATTTCACCGCCGTGGGCGAGGCGGCACTGGATGCCGCTCTGGCGGTACGCGGTTACACCAGTCAGGCCAATTTCCTCATCGCCAACGGGGTCACCGAACTGCTGGCCGAGGCGGAGGGGGATGCCCGGGTACAGCTGGCCCTGTCGGCCCAGGTCAAGCGGTTGACCATGCCGGGGGAGATGGGGGAGCTGTTCAAGGTGATGGCCCTGTCGCGGGGATGGGAGGGACCGTTGCGGGGGTTTGCTCTGAAGGATGAGCGGGAGAGGTTGGGTTAGTCCAGTTTGGCCAGTTGGCGGCGGCGGGCGTGTAGCAGCTCACTGTAGCTGCGGGCGAGGGATTTTTCGTAGGCGCAGTCGCCGGTCTGGCCGATGCTCACCAGTCGCGCCTCCAGGTAGGCGATCTCCTCCAGCAGGCGGGTATGGCCCTGGTCGTGGTGGGGGCGTGCTACCGAGTAGTTCTGAATCAACTCTTGCATTTTCTTCTCCTGATATAGCTGCTTACCCGACAAAGCCTAGTCCGGCGGTGTGACGCTTGTGTTACATCCGGGTGAAGGTTCAGTGAAGCGGGCGCCTTGAGGCATATTTTGCCTGAGGTTGCTGCCCGCACCTGGCGAACGCGGTATCATGGGCGGACAAATCCTGAGCAGAAGAGGTGGATATGTCCGAGCGAATCAAGCAGACCCAGGCGATGTTGGAGGCGCACCACCGCGACGGTGAGCGCTTTGCCGAGATGATGAAGCAGGGGTTTGCCAACCGCTTCAACGATGAGTTCTGGGCCGACTGGGATCACTGGATCACCCCGGTCTATGGCGAGCGGCCCCTGGTGTTGGACTTGGGTGCCGGGCCCGGTATGTTCCTCAAGGCGCTGGCCGAGCGTACCCCCAATATGCGCGCCGTCGGGGTGGAGTGCGCCCCCTATATGCTGGAGGCGGCGGTAGAGTTGCCGGCGGGATGTGAGATCATCAGCGAGGATCTGCACGACCCGCAGCTGCCGCTGGAGGATAATACCGTCGATGCGGCGCTGGCTTCGGTGGTGCTGCACGAGATGAAGCAGCCGCTGCGCACCCTGCAGGAGATGCAGCGTTGCCTCAAGCCGGGCGGACGGCTCTATATCCTCGACTGGGTACGCGCTCCGCTGGAGACCTACATCCACGCCCAGACCGAAGAGGCGCGGGTGTTCGACCGCGAGACCCCGGTGGATGAGCTGGATGATCTCTTCATCCACTTTATCGAACACAACCGCTTCAGCCGCGAAGACCTCTTCTATCTGCTCAACATGAGCGGCTTTGCCGTACTGCATAGTCGCATCATGAAAGAGGGGCGTTACGCCCAGATCGTGGCGGAAAAACGCTAAAAAATAATTAACCGCAAAGGCGCAAAGAGCGCAAAGGGGTAATGAGCAGGGATACAGTTTTCGCTATGGCGGGCTGATCCTGTCTTGCATCCGCAACCACGGCTCCGAGTCTGCTTCCCTTTCTCAGGCAGCGATTTTCTTTGCGACCTTTGCGCCTTTGCGGTGAAAAGTTTTTTTCAAATGGATAATAAATGGAACTGATTCAGATTATTTTGTTGTCGCTGGTGCAGGGGCTGACGGAGTTTTTGCCCATCTCCAGCTCGGCGCATTTGATCCTATTTCCCGCCCTGAGCGGTTGGGCGGATCAGGGGCTGGCCTTTGATGTGGCGGTGCATGTGGGTACGCTCAGCGCGGTGGTGTGGTACTTCCGGCGCGAGCTGCAGGTGATGCTGCGCGACTGGCTCGCCTCCATCGCCCAGCGGCGTCGGGTGGGAGACAGTAACCTTGCGTGGGCGGTGGGTTTCGGCACGATTCCGGCGGGTCTTGCGGGGCTGCTGTTCAACGATTACATCGAGACGGCGTTGCGCTCGCCGCTGGTGATCGCCGCCACCACGGTCATTTTCGGTCTGTTGCTGTGGTGGGCCGATGCCCAGGGCAAGCGCGAGCGCAGTGAGCACACTATCGGCTGGCGCGATGTGGTGGTAATCGGTCTGGCGCAGGCGCTGGCGCTGATCCCCGGCACCTCCCGCTCCGGCATCACCATGACCGCCGGTCTGATACTGGGGCTGACCCGTGCCGGGGCGGCGCGTTTTTCGTTCCTGCTGTCGATCCCCATCATCCTGCTGGCCGGCGGTTACAACGGGGTCAAGCTGGCGCAGTCGGGGCAGGCGGTGGCGTGGTCGGCGCTGGGGCTGGGAGTGGTGTTCTCGGCGCTGAGCGCCTATCTGTGCATTCACCTCTTTCTCAAGGCGCTGGAGCGGATCGGTATGTTGCCATTCGTGATCTATCGTCTGCTGCTGGGTGTCGTGCTGCTCTGGATCTATCTCTGATGGCTGGTTTTCGTAATGAGGTGATGTGTGCTTGAGTCACTGAGTGCGCTGGAGCTCTCTTTCGCGACGTTGATTATCGTCGTGGCGTTTTTTGTGCGCGGTATCGCCGGCTTCGGCTCGGGACTTATCGCGATTCCGCTGTTGGCGCAGATGTTGCCGCTTTCGGTGGTGGTGCCGCTGGTGGGATTGCTCGACTATCTGGCCTCCACCAGCCACGGGGCGCGTCACCGCCACGCCATCAGCTGGGGCGACATTCTGCCGCTGCTGCCCTTTACCCTGGCGGGGGTGCTTACCGCGCTCTACCTGTTCCACACCGTGGATGCCGAGCTGCTGCGCCGCGCGCTGGGGGGCTTTATCATCCTCTACGCGCTCTATACTTTGCTGAGCTCCGGCCCCGGTTTTCGCGGTAGCCGCTGGTGGGCGCTGCCGGCGGGGGGGCTGGGGGGCCTAATCGGTACGCTGTTCGGCACCGGCGGGCCGTTCTATGTGATCTATCTGCGGCTGCGTCATCTGGAGAAGACCGCCTTTCGCGCCACTATCGCCGTGGTCTTTCTGATCGACGGCGGCAGCCGCATCGTCGGCTATTTTCTCTCCGGTTTCTACACCGGGGAGACCATGTACCTGCTGGCCGCGGCAGTGCCGATTATGATCGTCGGTATGTACATCGGCGGCCATATCCATACCAGTATCACTCAGCGCACATTCCAGCGCGGCATCGGTTTTCTGCTGGTGGGAAGCGGTTTGGCGCTGTTGCTGCGCTAGTACCGGCGGGCTGATAACCTCCTCTTCAGGGTGTGCGACGTCGCCATGCTGTGGCGTGGACTCGTGACCCCGGGCAATTTCGTTTGGAGATGACGATGAAGATACTTAGCGACGGGGAGCTGAAGGCTTCACTGGCTTCGCCCTACATCACCGTGGGGCAGATCGCCCAGCGCACGATTCTGGAGTGCGACCCCGCCACGCCGCTCTATGAGGCGGCCGAGCGGATGAGCGAGGCCGGCTGTAGCTCGATCATCGTCACCGAAGCGGGACGCGCCGTGGGGATCTGGACCGAAAGGGATGCCCTGCGTATCGACTTCCGCTCCACAGCGGCGCTCAGTGCCTCGGTCAGTGAGGTGATGAGCAGTCCGGTCCAGAGCGTGCACGCCGATGCCACCATGCAGGAGGTGGCAAGCCGCTTTCTGGATGAGGGGATGCGCCACTACCTGGTGGTGGATGATGGGGACAACCACCTGGGCGTAGTCAGCCAGACCGATGTGGTGCTAAATCAGGGCATCGAGCACTATCTACGCCTGCGCAATGTCGATTCGGTGCTCAAGGAGGGGGCGCCGCTGGTGGACGAGGCCCTCAGCCTGGGGGAGGCGGCAAGGCAGATGCGTGAGCACCAGACCGATGCGGTGCTGGTCCGCTACGCCGATGGCGAGCACGGTATCCTGACCGAGCGCGATATCGTGCGCCTGATCGCCCGGCGCATGACCGACAGCGCCGTTGGCGGCCTGGCCAGCCGACCGCTGCTGGCGGTGGATAGCGATTGCAGTCTCTACCGCGCCCGTACCCTTTTGGTACAGAACGGGGTGCGCCACATCGGTGTGCGTAATACGCAGGGCGAAGTCGGCGGACTGATCAGCTTCACCGACATCCTCTTCGGCATGGAGCATCTCTACGTTCAGGAGTTGCAGCAGGCGCTGGCGGAGCGGGATCAGGCACTCTCCACCTCCCAGCGCAACCTCCACCTGGCAGAGAAGGTGATTGAGAGCTCCCTGGAGGGGATCCTGATCACCGACGCCGATGGGGTAATCGAACGGGTTAACCCCGCCTTTACCCGGCTCACCGGCTACACCGCTGAAGAGGCGATCGGCCAGACCCCGGCGCTGCTTCGCTCGGGGCGCCACGATGCGGACTTCTATGCTCAGATGTGGCGCAGTATTCGTGAGGATGGGCACTGGCAGGGCGAGGTATGGAACCGGCGTAAAAACGGCGAGGTCTACCCTGAACTGCTCACCGTCGCCGCAATCCACGATGACAAGGGGGCGTTGACCCACTACGCTGCCCTGTTCAGCGATATCAGCGAGATCAAAGAGAATGAGGAGCGCATCCGTAATCTCGCCTACTACGATGCGCTTACCGGCCTGCCCAACCGGCGGCTGTTCCAGGACCGTCTCAGCGTCGCCATAGCCCACGCCCACCGCAACGGCTCGAGGCTGGGGGTGGTCTTTGTCGACCTGGATCGGTTCAAGCGCATCAATGACAGCCTCGGCCACGCCATGGGCGACAAACTGCTGCGCACCGTGACCGAGCGTCTGCTGGAGGCCGTGCGCGAGGACGACACAGTGGCACGCATGGGCGGGGATGAGTTTGTCATTTTGCTCACCGACGCCAGCAGCGTGGACGCCATCGTTCAGGTGGCGCGGCGGATCATCGAGCGAATGACCCAACCGGTGCCGCTGGGGGAGCAGGAGTTGGTGGTAACCTGTAGCCTCGGGATCAGCTTCTACCCGGATGACGGTCACGAGATCGATACCCTGATCCAGAACGCCGACACCGCCATGTACCGGGCCAAGGAGGCGGGGCGTAATAGCTACCAGCTCTACTCACCGAGCATGAATGTCCACTCCCTGCAACACCTGGCACTGGAGGTGGCGCTACGGCAGGCGTTGGAGCAGGGGGAGCTTGAGGTCTGGTTCCAGCCGCTGCTGCATGCCGAGTCGGGGGGACTCGCCGAGGCCGAGGCGCTGATTCGCTGGCACAGCCCGACGCTGGGCTGGGTTCCACCCAGCGACTTTATCCCGCTGGCGGAGGAGACCGGACTGATCGTCCCCATCGGGGAGTTTGTGCTGAAGAGGGTCTGTGAGCAGCTGGGGCAGTGGCAGCAGGAGGGGCGAGCGGTGGTGCCGGTGGCGATCAATGTTTCGGCGATCCAGTTTCGCGGTCGCGAGTTTATCGCCAAAAACCGTGAGGTGATCGCGCAGTGTGGCATCAATCCGGAGCTGCTCACCTTCGAGCTCACTGAGAGTATGCTGGTGGAGGATGCGGTGGAGAATATCCGCACCATGAATGCCCTGCGGGCCATGGGTGTGCGCCTGGCGGTGGACGATTTCGGCACCGGCTACTCCTCGCTCAACTATCTGCGCCGCTTCCCTATCGACAAGCTGAAGATCGACCGCGCCTTTATCCGCGATATCGACGGCAAGGCGCAGGACCAGGCGCTGGTGGCGGCGGTGATCCACCTCGGTCACAGCCTGCGCATGGATGTGGTGGCCGAAGGGGTGGAGCGCTCCGGGCAGGTGGAGCTGCTGCGGGAGCACGGCTGTGATCTGCTGCAGGGCTTTTACTTCTCTCCTGCACTTGATGGCGAGCGCTTTGCCGAGCGCTATTTGAGCGAAGAGGTGGAGCGGTGAGTCCGTCCTCCTGCCCCTGCGGCAGCGCCCAGGCGTATGCCCAATGTTGCGGGCCGCTGCACCGCGGCGCCGCGGCCCAAACCGCCGAGGCGCTGATGCGTTCGCGCTACAGCGCCTTCGTGCTTGGGCTCAGCGATTACCTGCTCTCTACCTGGCATGCCGAAACCCGTCCCGCCCATCTCGATCTCACCGCCGATGACACCGTATGGTTGGGCCTGCAGATTCTCGCTACGCATCAGGGAGAGCCCGGCGATAGTCGTGGCGAGGTGGAGTTTGTCGCCCGTTTTCAGGGCGGACAGTTGCATGAGCGAAGCCGCTTCCTCAACGAGGGTGGGCAGTGGTTCTATGTGGACGGCGAGATTCGACCGCCGGTGGCGGAGACCAAGGTGGGAAGGAATGCCCCGTGTCCCTGCGGCAGCGGGAGGAAGTTCAAGCGCTGTTGCGGGCAGCGGTAGTTTGCCTCGCTGCTGTGCCTGATTACCTCAAGCGATGGGCCGTGCAGTGATGCCCGGTTTTTGTCTTTGTCTCCTGGGTAGGCGGGATTGTCTGCCCAGATTCAATTCTTAGCGTCCCTGCGGTCGACGGTCCTGTCAGGCGTGTGGGAACCTCCCAAGTGTACTGGTATTCGGATTGCTTATTTAGGTTAAGCGTAGCTGGAATACACAAAAAAGGGCAGAGACCTTTCGGTCCCTGCCCATTCCACTAACACACCAGGAGAGGGTGTTCGCGGGGTCTGACCAAAACAGTATCTACATTCGACCGAGTCTGGCCTCTCACTGCTGTGTTGCGCTTCTTGGTAAGGGGGCCTGCCATTACCTGCGAAGCGCGCCTTGCATTGAGAGCCCAGACACGCTCTCGGTGCTGACGATACTGTTTCGGCCAGCCCCCTTAGCTACAGCCCTTCGGGCGCGGCAGTCCGGCGATCTTGTTGGCGGACTTGATCAGGCCGTAGGGAAACAGCGAGTAGATGTACTGCTGTGAGCTGCGGTCGGGGCCGAACTTCTTCTTCATCAGTTTGGTGAAGACGCGCGGCTCGGCTACGGTGCCGTATTCGTCGAAGTACTCACGGGCCTCGTTGATAATGTCCCAATGCTCATCGGTGAGCTCGACATTTTCGTTCTTGGCGATGCCTTCGGCGACTTTTTCGCTCCATTCGCTCAGATCCTCAAGCCAGCCGGCTTCGCTCAGCTGAATGGTCTTGCCGTCGATTTCCAGTTGCATGTTTCTATCCTCTTTAAAGCGTGGTGAATGCCGTGTTGATATTACGTTGTTCCACCCGGTCAATTCCGAGTGAGCTTGTGAGGAATTGTGGAGTAACATAGCTAAATAGTCAAGTATTTCTCCATAATTTTTTTAGTGCTATAAAAATCAATGAGATAAGAAGGCGGCATGGCCCACTAGCTTGACCTCTTCCGTCGCGATAGGGCGAGCCGTGCCCGCCGCTCCCCGCGTCCTTTGTTGTTGAGGTCTTGGTTTAGCGGTGCTGAATGCGCCAGCAGCGGTGAATATGGGGGTTGCGCGCGAAATCCCTGGGTAGGGTCTTGGCCGAGATCTCCTCGATGTCGAGGTCGGCCAGCGCCTCCTGGTCGAGCTTGAAGCGGCGGTAGTTGTTGGAGAAGAGCAGCAGGCCCCCCTCGGCCAGCAGGCTCACGGCGTGGCGGATCAGCTCGACATGGTCGCGCTGGACGTCGAAGCTCGTCTCCATTCGCTTGGAGCTGGAGAAGGTGGGCGGGTCGAGGAAGATCAGGTCGAAACGCGCCGGGCCCTTTTGCGCCTCCTGCTCCAACCAGCGGGTGCAGTCGGCCTGGGTATACCGGTGGGCCTTGCCGTCAAAGCCGTTCAGCGCCATGTTCCGCCGCGCCCACTCCAGATAGGTGTTGGACATATCCACCGTGGTGGTGGTGCGGGCGCCGCCGACGGCAGCGTGTACCGTGGCCGCGCCGGTGTAGGCGAAGAGGTTGAGAAAGCGTCTCTCCTTTGCCTCATCCTCGATCAGCTGTCGGGTGATGCGGTGGTCGAGAAAGAGGCCGGTGTCGAGGTAGTCGCTGAAATTGACCAGCAGGCGGCAGTTGCCCTCCCTTACCTGATGAAAGCGTTTGGCTTCGGCCAGCTTCTCGTACTGCGCTTTGCCCTTCTGCTTGCGGCGTACCTTGAAAAAGAGCTGCTCGCGCGGGATCTCAAGCACGTCGGGCAGCACCGTGAGCGCCTCCTGCAGGCGCTGCATCGCCTTGTCCGGGTCGACCGATTTGGGGGCCTGGTACTCCTGAACATGGACCCACAGCTTCTCCCCCTGGTAGAGATCCACGGCGAGGGCGTACTCGGGCAGGTCTGCATCATAGAGGCGGTAGCAGTCGATCCCCTCGCGCCGCGCCAATTTGCCCAGATTCTTGAGGTTCTTGCGCAGGCGGTTGGCGAACATCTGTGCGCCGTCACTGAGGCTCTCGGCGGCGGGGGGTGTCTTGTGCTTGTCGGCCTCGTCTTCGCCGACCGGACTGTCGTAGCGGAAGAGGCGGCATTCGATGGGGCCGTTGAACAGGGTCAGCGGCTTGCGCCCCACAAGGCCGGTGTGGGCGGCCAGCTCCGGGTTGGCGGTAAAGAGGGCCAACTGCCAGCCGGGCAGCGCCTGCATCATTTCGCCGAGGCGGGCGTAGAGCGGCTGTAGCGCCTGCACCTCGCCCAGGCGCTCGCCGTAGGGCGGGTTGGTGGCGATCAGGCCGTGGTCGGTTGGCACCTCTGGCAGATCATCGAGAAGGTCTTGTTCGAACAGCTCAATATGATCGCCCAGCCCCGCCTCGGCGATATTGGCCTGGGCGGCACGCAGGGAGAGGTAGTCGGCATCACAGCCGATGATGGGGGGGAGTTTTGCCAGCCCCGCCGCGCGCCGTTTCTGCGCCTCGTCCAGCAGTGCCTGCCAGGTTGTTGGGTCGTGGCGGCGCCAGCCGAGAAAGCCGTAGTAGTGGCGATAGAGGCCGGGGGCGATGTCGGCGGCGATGAGCGCCCCCTCGATGAGCAGGGTGCCGGAGCCGCACATCGGGTCGACGAGCGCGCCGCCGTTGCGGGCGATGCCGGGCCAGCCGGCCTCGAGTAGAATCGCCGCGCCCAGGTTCTCCTTCAGCGGGGCGACCACCCCCTCCACCCGGTAGCCGCGCCGGTGCAGGCTGCTGCCGGACAGATCCAGGCTGATGCGGGCGCGGTCGCGGCGCAGATGCAGGTGGATGCGGATATCGGGCCGCTCCAGGTCGATGGAGGGGCGCTCGTCGAACTGCTGGCGGAAGCGGTCGACGATGGCATCCTTGACCGTCAGTGCGGCATACTTGCTGTGGCCGATGGCCGCCTCGGCGCTCTTGACCTCCACCGCAAAGGTGCCGCTGGAGTGGAGGTGGCGCTCCCAGCGGATCGCCCTGACCTCGTCGTAGAGCTGTTTCGGGTCGCCCGCCTTGAGGGTGGTCAGCGGCAGCAGGATACGGCTGGCGATGCGCGACCAGAGGCAGGCACGGTAGGCGGTCTCCAGCTCCCCCTCGAAGTGGACGCCGGTGTTGCTTGCTACTACCTTGCCGGCGCCGAGGCGGTGCAGCTCGGCGGCCAACAGATGGGGCATGCCGCGGGCGGCGGTGGCGAAGAATTTCATCAGTAGTGGGGCGGTGGTGGTTCATCGGCGGAGGGGCCGACTGCCGAGGGGGAGATCTCGCGCAGCAGCGACTTGAGGAGGTCGATCTCGCTGCGCAGGGCGTCGATGGTCTTCTGCTGCTCCAGCAGCTGGTGGGTCAGCTGCTCCTGCTCGGCCTCGAGGTGGGCGGAGCGGATCTCAAGATCGTCGATGCGGGATTCCATGGCTGTCAGGGTGCGTGATTACGGGTGGTGCGATTGTAGCATGTTGCCTTGCCGCTACGAGGTCTCAGACTGGTAGAATCTGTTTAGGTTTGCTACGGGAGTGTGCAGTGAGACGGCTGCTGACGGTGATGATTCTCTCCATGGTGCTGGTTCAGCCGGTGCGGGCGGTGGATCCGGCGACGCTGATGCTGGACCGGATGTGGGATTTTATGCAGTGGTTTCTGGCACAGACCGATCCGCTGCCCGATGGCTATCCCCGCTACCTGCCGCACCGCGGACCGGCAACGATGCCCCCCTGGGTGGCGCAGTGGGGCAGTCCGCAGGTGCTCGACGGGGTCTGGCAGGCGGCCTCGGGGGAGTACTGGATGGTCAAGGGGGAGCGCTTCGTCCTGCTCACCCGTGGCGGTAGACGCTTCGATGGCGGCTTTCGCCGCGAGGGACCGTTTATCATCGCCCAGCTGCCGGACGGAGAGGTGGAGTTCGCTTATCGCCTGCGAGGGGACCTACTGCAGCTGCGCGATCCGAACGGGCGGGGCATGACCCTGCGCCGGCTGTGGCGACCGGGCTGGGGGTGGTGAGGTCTCCCGCTGCGAGTGCAAGGTGGATGGGCTGAGGCTTATCCACCCTACCAGGTTGACGTGCCTCCACCGCCGGATCTCTATGCGCCACGCTCCCACGCTCCGCGTGGGAATGCAGAGTTGTTTACCCACCCTACCAGTGAGTACCAGAGCATCGGCGACTCTAAAGCTGTAGCTCTACCCTCGGGATGGCCGCCTCGGCCCGATCCAGTGCCGGGTGGCAGATGTAGAGTCTGTCGGCGTCGATGCGGTGTTCGCTGATCAGGTGCTGTTTGATGCGCTCTGCCCGCTCTCGCGCCAATTTCTCCAGCGCCTCATGCCCCTGCTCGGGGATGGTCTCCTCTGCACGCTTGGTCAGTGCGCTCAGGTCGCTCGTGGTGGCGTAGCCGCAGAGGAGGAGTTGGAAGCCGTCGCGCTTTTGGAACAGCTGTGCGAGCTTTTCGTTGTAGTCGATGGCCTCGGGGGTGAGGGTGGCGCTGCCGGGGTCGAAGGTGACCGGCTCGAGGCGGACTCCGCCCCCCACTTTGCCGGCCAGTTGCACCAGGGTGATCACCGAGCCGTAGGGCTGCAGCAGGTATTTGATGTAGCTCACCGCAGCGCTCTTTGTGGCCGCGGCCAGGGCGGTGTTGATGGCGTCGCTGAAGTCGAATTGGGGATCGTTGAGTTGGCCGGAGATGGGGACCGTGAGGTGGATGTTGTTCTGTTTGTCCCGCAGCAGGTTGAGGGCGGTGTTAATGGGCATGTTGCTCTTCTTCTCGAATGCCTTGATCCGCGCCGGGTCCTCCGGTGTCATTTGTAGTTGCCGCGCGGTGAGTATGATCTGCCCCTTTAGCCTGTTGTCGGCGATGTTGATCGCCGCTTCGCTGTCGAGCTGGCCGCGGTTGACGCGGTAGCCGAGCTGGCGCACCAGGTAGGGGGAAAGGGTGAGCATTTCGTAGTTTTTCAGCCGGCCCTCCAGCGAGAGTGCCGGCGGTCGGCTCAGTGGTGTGATGGTGCCGTTGAGTGTGAGGCGGCTGTGGCCCTGATCGTCGAGCGTGGCGTCGAGGCTCAGCGGGGTGGGTTGTTGTGGTTGGCGGCTGTCGAGGGCGCCGAGAGTGAGCAGCTGGGGTGAGAGGGTCTGCACGAAGGCGGGCTCTACGCTCCGATCCTCAAAGCGCAGCCGGTTGCTCCCCTCCAGCCGAAGTCCACCGAGACGGAAGGCCATAGGCCTATCCTCGGTCGTGCTCGCTTGTTCCGCGTCGCTGCCGGTCTCTTGCTCCGTTGTGCCGCTGTGGCGTGCGAGCGGCTGCACCCCGTCGGCGGTGAGGGTGAGGGCGGTCTGCAGGTCTGCCAGGCGCAGTTGCTCGATAGTCAGCGCATCGGCTGCCACGGTGATGTCGCTGAGCTCCGTCAGGGCCAGGTGGGTGTGGGGGGCCTCGGCATCGGTCTCACCGGCAGTCAGTGCCTTCAGTCGAAGCGCACCGGTGGCGTGGTAGTCGAGCCCGGCCTGGGTGCTGGCCACTACCGTCTTGCCGCTCCAGCGGCTCTCGCCGACATTCAGCTGTAGGTTGCGGGTCTGCTCGGTCAGGGCCAGGACGGTGCTGTGGAGGGCGCCGTTGAGGGTGGTTTTCAGCCCCTCCTCTGTGAGTGAGAGTCGGCTCTCCCCCTGCCATCTCAGTCTGTCGTTGCGCAGTACCCGCGCAGGCTGGGTGAGGGCGACTGTCTCTAGTTGCAGGGTCTCGTGGTCGAGCCGCACTTCGGTGTCGGCTTTGCGGCGTGAGAGTTCGCCGCGGGTGCGCCAGTCGAGCGGGCCGGTGACCAGTTGGAGGTCCGGCTGCTCCAGTGAGAAGCGCTCCAGGTTGAGCTGGCTCTGCGTCAACGCGGCCTGCAGTGTGTCGCCACTTTGGTTCAGTGTGCCGCTGGCGTGCCAGCTCAGCGGTCCGCCGTGGAGGGCTAGCGGCTCCTGCTGCACCACAAAGGCCTGCAGTGAGAGCTCCCCCTGCTCCAAGTTGGCGCTGAGGCTGTCCGGCCCCTGCTGAAGCCTGCCGCGCCCCTGCCAGCTCAGGGCTTCGCCTGTTAGCTGGAGGTCGGGCCGCTGCAGTGCGAGTCGCTCGGCCGTCAGACGGCTGCGGTTGAGTTTGATCGTCAGGGGCGACTTACCCAGCTGGAGCTGGCTCTCGCTCTGCCAGTCGAGCCGCTCTCCGCTGAGTGTCTGTCCGGCCAGTTTGAGGCGGGGCTGCGCCAGGTGGAGGCTTCCGCGTTGGTTGAGGTTGAGCTGCTCCGCTTCGCTCTCCAGGGTGAAGGAGAGGTCGGCGTAGAGACTGCCTGTGATGTCGAGTTCGGGGAGGAAGGGTTGGACCTCGCTCAGGGGGAGCGCCACCAGGCGCAGGGTGAACTCGGCGCCGGGCTCGGTGGCCAGTGGCGTGGCGGAGGTGTTGAGTTCGAGGTTGGCGTCATTGAGGGAGAGGGCCGCCTTGAGGGTGGTGGGTTGCTCCGGTTGCCAGCTGTGGAGTCGGTCTGTCTCGAAATGGTTGAGGTTGAGGGTCAGGGCGTGGCCGGGCCGAATCAGGTGGAGGGCGTTATCCTCCAGCCGCACGTTGTCGATGCCGAAGCTCCAGCCGGACGGGTCGGCATCGCGCTCTGCACTCGGCTGCTGCGCCGGCTCCGGCATGAGCAGGCCGGCGATGCGCAGTGCTCCCTGGCGGGGCTGCTCCACGGTGAAGGAGAGCCCTTCCAGGGTCAGCTCGGTAAGGTGAAGCCGCTTTTGCCACAGTGCGGACCAGTCGATCTGTGCTTCGCCGTGGCGCAGGTGGAGCAACTGGGCGGCGGAGCGGTAGAGACGCAGGTTATCGAAGGCGATGCTGCCGCGGGGGAGGTTGATGTCCACGTTCTCCAGCGTGACGTGGCCGATCCCCTGGTTGATCAGGGCGTAACGCACGCCCATGCCGACCAGTTGCGGTAACAGCGCCACCAGCAGCGCCATGCCGATGAGCGTGTAGACGATGGCGTGAAAGAGGGGGCGTCTTCGATGCGCGCGCGCTGGGGGGGCTTGGGTCTCCATATCCATCAGTATATATGAGTCTGGTTATTCCGCTTCCAGCGTTTCGCCAAGTTCCAGCCACTGCTCTTCGGTTTCGGTAAGTCGGGTGTCGATGTTGCCCTTCTCTTGCAGCAAAGATTTGAGTCGGTCGCGGCTGTCATCGCTGTAGAGTGTGGGGTCGGCCAGCTGCTGTTCCAGTTCGCTCTGGCGCGTCTGTAGCTGCTCCATCTCTCGTTCGAGCGTTTTGAGTTTCTGCTTCAGTGGCTTGAGCCGTTGACGCCGCTCGGCCTCCTGGCGCTTGCGCTCCTTGCGTGCAGCAGCGCTGTTGGCCCCGCCGGAGTTGTTGTCGGCGTTGGCTGTCGGTGGGTTGTCACGGGCGGCATCGCTGAGCCAGCGGCGGTAGTCGTCGAGATCGCCGTCGAATTCGCTAAGCTGTCCTGCATCCACGAGGTAGAGTGTGTCGGTGACGGTGCGTAGCAGGTGGCGGTCGTGGGAGACCACTACCAGCGCACCGGCGTACTCCTGGAGCGCCAGGGCCATGGCGTGGCGCATCTCCAGGTCGAGGTGGTTGGTGGGCTCGTCGAGCAGCAGGAGATTGGGGCGTTGGTAGACCAGCATGGCGAGCACCAGACGGGCCTTTTCGCCACCGGAGAAGGGGGCGACCGGGGCCAGGGCGTTGTCGTTGGTAAAGCCGAAACCGCCGAGAAAGTCGCGTAGGCTCTGTTCGCTCGCCTTCGGATCGAGCCTTTGCAGGTGCAGCACCGGACTGGCCTCGTTGCTCAGCTGCTCGAGTTGGTGCTGGGCGAAGTAGCCCAGCCGTAGCTCTTTGGCCGGGACTACCTCTCCGGCCAGCGGCTTGAGCTCGCCGGCGATGAGCTTGATCAGGGTCGATTTGCCGGCGCCGTTGTGGCCCAGCAGGCCGATGCGATCGCCGGGTTGAAGCGAGAGGCCGGCGTCGCGGATCACCGGGCTGTCGCCGTAGCCGATATCCACATGGCTCAAGGTGAGCAGGGGCGTGGGCAGCTTGTGCGGCTCGGCGAAGCGGAAGTGGAACGGGGAGTCGACGTGGGCCGGGGCGATGCGCTCCATGCGCTCCAGCGACTTGAGGCGGCTCTGCGCCTGCTTGGCCTTGGTCGCCTGGGCGCGAAAGCGGTTGACGAAGGATTCGATGTGCTTGATCTCGCGCTGCTGTTTCTCGAAAGCGGCCTGCTGGAGTGCCAGCTTTTCGCTGCGGATCTGCTCGAAGGCGCTGTAGTTGCCGGTGTAGAGGGCGAGACGCTGATGCTCGATGTGCAGGATCTGCTCGGCCACCTCATCGAGAAAGTCGCGGTCGTGGGAGATCAGCAGCAGGGTGCCGGGGTATTGTGACAGCCACTGCTGGAGCCAGATCACCGCGTCGAGATCGAGGTGGTTGGTGGGCTCATCGAGCAGTAGCAGATCGGAGCGGCACATCAGCGCCTGGGCCAGGTTGAGACGCATGCGCCAGCCGCCGGAAAAGGCCTTTACCGATTGCTCCAGTTGCGCCTCGGCAAAGCCCAGCCCGTGCATCAGTCTGGCGGCACGGGCGCGGGCGGTGTAGCCACCGATGCTCTCCATCTTTGCGTGCAGCTCACCCTGTAGAGTACCGTTGTCCTGCGCCTCGGCCTGTGCGAGCTGCTGCTCGAGCTGGCGCAGTTCGGTATCGCCATCGAGGACATAGTCGATGGCGCTGCGTGTGGTGGCGGGGCTCTCCTGCGCCACGTGGGCGATGACCCACTGCGGTGGCAGGCTGAGCTCGCCGCTGTCGGCGTGTAGCTCCCCGCGGATGAGGGCAAACAGACTCGATTTGCCGCAGCCGTTGGCGCCGGTGATACCGACCTTTTTACCGGCGTGGATATCGAGGCTGGCCTCTTCGAACAGCAGGTGGGGGCCGCGGCGGATGGCGAGATTATTGAGGCGTATCATGTGCGCGGCAGTGTAGCAGCGGCACCGGAGCAAGCCAACGCCTTTACTCAGCCGGGGCGGGCGTGACCTTGGCAGTCGAGGCTGTGGAGACTGCGATCCTCCAGCCGCAGGGCGGTGAGGCTGCCGCCCCAGAGACAGCCGGTGTCGATGGCGTGGACATTGTCTCCCCGGTAGAGACCGAGTGTGGACCAGTGGCCAAAGACGATAGGGGTGTCGCGGCTGCGCCGCTGCGGCAGAGCGAACCACGGGAGGTAGTCGTGCCGGCCCTCACCGGGTACGCCCTTGTGCTTGAACTCGAGCTCCCCATCGGGGGTGCAGAAGCGCAGGCGGGTGAAGCAGTTGACGATAAAGCGCAGCCGGTCCCAGCCCCTGAGCTGGGGTGACCACTGGACGGGTTTGTTGCCGTACATGTGGCCCAAAAACTCGTGGAAGCGCTCGCCACGCAGCACCGTTTCGACCTCGGCGGCGCAAGCCAGTGCCTGCTCACGGTCCCACTGCGGCGGCAGACCGGCATGGATCATGGCGGTGTCGAGCGTCGCGTCGTAGTGCATCAGCGGCAGGGCGCGCAGCCACTCCAGAAGCGCCTCGCCATCCTCGGCGCGAAAGATCGCCGCGAGGGTGTCGCTACGCTTGAAGTGGCGCTGGCGGTTCTGCCACAGCGCCAACAGATGCAGATCGTGGTTGCCCAGTACGCTGCGCGCGGCATCGCCCAGATCGCGGACAAAGCGTAGCGTCTCCAGCGACTTCGGCCCGCGATTGACCAGATCGCCGACGAACCAGAGGCGGTCCACTGCCGGGTCGAAGCGGATCTGCTCAAGCAGCCGCTGGAGCTCGTCGAAGCAGCCCTGAATGTCGCCGATTGCGTAGGTGGCCATGGTCTCTCAAAGTGTGTTTGGTGGAAAGCCTATGGTAATCGCCATGGCGAAGTATTCAAAGGCAGAGGGATGTGCAGGGTGAGCGCATACTTACATAACACCCCGCGTACAGCTAGTGTAAGCCCTTGATATACGGTACGCCGTGAATCCCTCCCTGGAGGCTCGACTGCCGCGTCCTTGCGGCAGACGACCGTAAATCAAGGGCTTACACCAGCGATAACAAAGTATGCGGTTGCCCTGAGAGGGATGTGCGATAGAGTTGGCGCATAAAAACAATGTAAAGATTTATAGATGGGGTGGTATGCCGTCTCCGGAGGAGATAACCGAAAAAATCTATCAGCTTTGGGATCAATTGGCCGATTATGATGCGGCACAGCCCGATGCGGCACTGGACCACTTGCTGGGTGGGCTCTGTGAGCTGGTAGAAGCGACTATTACCAGAAAGCCTATTTGAACTGCGATATTAAAGACACTATATGGGCAGGATGTCCGGTCAATGAGGATACGGAGGTGTATATCGGTATCTACCGCTCCACCGGCGACCCCTGGTTCAGTGAACAGGAGTGTCGCACCGTGAAAGATGGCCTGCGTGGCCTGAAGTGGTTTCATCGGGGGCAGCTGCTCAGTAGGGGCATTTTCCTGAGTGAGACACCGCTGACACCCACGGAACGTGATGTGTTAACCGCTCTGCTGACCGGGGCGTCTGAAAAAGAGATCGCAAACAGCATGGGTCATAGTGCTTATACGACTCATGATTACGTAAAGTCGATCTACAGAAAGTTCGCTGTCTCAAACCGATCAGCGTTAATGGCGCTCTGGCTTGGGCCGGCGCGTGCTTCGTTTGCCGACAAAAAAGCTCTTTGTTGAACTGTACCACGGGG
>JBNJGC010000038.1:0-17649 GCA_051747405.1 Pseudomonadota bacterium | reverse complement strand
CGCCCTGGAGCGGGCCAAAGTCGACTTCGCCCAGGGCCACGGCATCGGCGTGCCGCGTCTCTTCTCGGAAGTGCTGGAGGACGAAACCCGCCTGCACCGACAACAGGCCGCCGAGGATTCTGCCGTTGCGGCAGAGTAGGCCAATGACCTGTTTGCCACGGAGGGCACGGAGAACACAGAGTTGGTGTTGTGAGGTAGGTTGACAGTAATTTGGCCGCTTAGCGACCAAAGCAGTCATCAGGGATTAGCGCACAGATAGTCTCTTATTGAATTGTTTGCAGTCATTAAACAGGTGCATTTTGTTGTTTATGATCGGATCACAAACTAAAAAATAAATCTGTCACCTTTTTAGTATCTGGTGATGGACATCTACAGCCGCAAGATCGTCGGCTGGGAAGTGCATGAGCGCGAATCAGCAGAGCATGCCGCTACGCTGATCGAAAAGGCCTGCTGGGCCGAGCATGTACGTCGAGAAACGCTGGTGCTGCACTCGGACAATGGCTCCCCGATGAAAGGGGCCACCATGCTGGCCAAGCTGCAACAACTCGGGATCATGCCCTCATTCAGCCGCCCGTCAGTCAGTAACGACAACCCGTTCTCAGAGAGCCTGTTTGGGACCATGAAGTACCTGCCGATGTACCCGAACAAGCCCTTTGAGAGCCTGGAGGCAGCGCGTGAGTGGGTGCATGAGTTCGTTCAGTGGTACAACCATCAACACCGCCACAGCGCCCTGAAGTTCGTCACACCCGGTGAGCGCCACCAAGGCCTGGACAAGGCCATTCTGGCGCAGAGGAAGGCCGTCTATGAGGCCGCCAAACAGCGGCATCCCGAGCGCTGGAGTGGCCAGACGCGCAACTGGGAGCAGGTCGGCACGGTATGGCTAAACCCCGACAGCACGGGGGATGAAGCCTCTAAGAAAGTAGTTTAACTTATGCGACATCATCCTTGACAAACATCGGGATTGGCGCACAGATAGTCTCTTATTGAATTGTTTACAGTCATTAAACAGGTGCATTTTGTTGTTTATGATCGGAGCACAAACTAAAAAATAAATCTGTCACCTTTTTATATTCGATAACTGCTGAATTTACGGTCCAAAACCTCGGGCACAGGAACCGGATAGATCCCTTCCGTTGTGTGAAGGTCGCCGTTATCAACCGAGCTTAGTACATCGAACATTCGCATTCCTTATGTCCTGCCTAACGCCCAAATAAGCCGCGCGATCTTGCGAGCGTCGGGCGACCGAAGGGAGCGTACTTGATTTGCTGGTTAGAAGGCATGTTCATTCTCCAACTAGGTAATATAGGATAAGACCACCAACAACTGTGCCCAAAATACCGAACACCCAGCCCAAGAACGGTTTTGCAAACCCCCGAACAGCTGTCTTTCGATCTACGACGGAGTCACTCTTTAACTTGAATGACTCCAAATATTCGCGGCCAGATAAAGTTATCCGAGGCTCAAGATAAGCATCTCCATCATCCGAGCACGCATCTGCCGCATTCAAGAATCCAGATTCAACCAACTCCTTCACTACTGATACCGAATACTCGCTCGATTCGTCGATTTCGTCGGGCAGCGTCTGGTTGGCTGCCGCCTCCAGAACTCGTTGATGTTCGGTGGTTGGCATGACCTTTTGTCCTTCTAACAGTTATATTAACGAGACCTCATGTCTCGTTATACATTTTTAGCCTTATTTTTCACGGCATACCGTATGCTGGTAAAACATTTCTCTTTCTTTGTCGCTTGCACGACGATAAGAAATAATCCTAACAATTTCGTTTGCACGCATTGTTGTGACAAACAAAACAACTTTCCCTGCATCATCGGTTCCCATGTGCATATGGCGGACTTCACCACATTCCATAAATCCATCGCTTACCATGTATGGCCGTGGCTTGCCCACCGGAAGAACTAAGTGCTCGAATTGTTCAACAGCACTTTCTAGCGAATAACCATGGTTTTGTCGGTTTGCTTCTTCCTTGCTCGGATCATAATCAATCTGAGTCGTTCCTATAACAACACGAAACTCCCAATCTGGTATGCCAAGTTTGTTCGGTATATCGTTCATTGATAGGCTAACAGTTATATTAACGAAACCTCATGTCTCGTTATACATTTATAATTAAACCTCGTTATAGCACTGTAACTTCCTTAAAATCAATAAGATACTGGCCAAGGGGGATCGTTATACACGGGGGGCAAGTCGTGACACTGTCTGTCAGGCGATGATTGCTGCGCGGCCCATTAGACTGGCTGTCTGAGGTCAGCTGTAGCGCGGATAGCAGACGAGGCACCATATGGGGCCGTTAGTCCACACTTGGCCGAATTCAGACATCGTGCAGATGTTAGTCGTAGCATTGCATAACTTTTTCTCTGCGATCTCCGCGTCCTCTGCGTTGGGATCTTTTGTTTATGTTAAGACCACACTCAACGCTTGCGCGGAATGCCAAGTTTTTGCCGTCGCTCCCACAGGGTCTTGCGGCTGATCCCCAGCTTTTTGGCCAATTCCGTTTCGGTCATTTGCCCTTCATTCTCCTCGACAAAACGGAGGAAGTAGTCGTCCAGGGAGAGGTTTTCGGCGGGGGGGCTTTCGCCGCTTTCGGTGGCGCCCGGGAGGCCCAGGGCGGTGCGGTCGATATGGTCGCCGTCGGCGAGGATGACGGCCCGTTCGATGACGTTTTCCAGTTCGCGGACGTTGCCCGGCCAGGGGTAGGCGAGGAGTGCCTGAAGGGCGTCGTCGCCATAGTGCATGGGGGGACGGTTGAGGCGTTTGCAGCTGCGTGCCAGTAGGTGTTCGGCGAGGATGCGGATGTCGTCGCCGCGTTCGCGCAGCGGTGGCAGTAGGATCTCCATCACATGCAGGCGAAAGTAGAGGTCGCTGCGGAAGTTGCCACTCTCCACTTCACTTTTGAGGTCGCGGTTGGTGGCGGCGATGAGGCGCACATCGACCTGGCGTGAGCGGGTGGCGCCGACGCGGCGGATCTCGCCCTCTTGCAGCACGCGTAACAGGCGCGCCTGGGCCTCGGCGGGGAGCTCGCCGATCTCATCGAGAAAGAGGCTGCCGCCGTGGGCCGCTTCGACCAGCCCTTTGTGGGTCTCGTGGGCGCCGGTAAAGGCGCCTTTTTCGTGGCCGAACAGCTCCGACTCGATTAGGTTGTCGGGGATCGCGGCGCAGTTGACGGTGATGAGTGCGGCATCCCGGCGCGGGCTCTGTTCGTGCAGGGCGCGGGCCACCAGCTCTTTGCCGGTGCCGGACTCGCCGAGGATGAGCACGGTGGTGTCGGTGGGGGCGACCCGCTCGATGCGCTGAAAGACCTCCTGCATCGCCGGGCTCTGGCCGATCATGCCGGCCACGGGGTAGCGGTCGGAGAGTTCGCTTTTGAGGGCGCGGTTCTGGCGTTCCAGGTTCTGCTGTTTCAGGACACGCTCCAGGGTCAGCAGTAGCTCGTCGTGGTCGAAGGGTTTGGCGATGTAGTCCACAGCGCCGAGCTTCATGGCGTCTACGGCGGAGCGCACGCTGGCGTAGCTGGTCATGATCAGCACCGGCACCTGCTCCACCCGCTCGAGTATGGCAGTGCCGGGGGGGCCTGGCAGACGCAGGTCGGCGATGATGAGGTCGAAGTCGTTGAGGGTGAACTGCTCCTCGGCCTGTGGCACCGAGCCGGCTTCGGCAACGTGGTAGCCGTTGCGCTCCAGCAGGCGCTTGAGGGAGCTGCGGATGATCGCCTCATCCTCGATGATTAAAATCTGGCTCATTGGCGGGCCTCCTCGGGGTGCTGCTCGTGCAGCGGCAGACGGATGACAAAGCGGGTGCCGTTGCCGCTGTCACTGCTGAGATTGATGCTGCCGGAGTGCTCTTGGATGATGCTGTAGACCAGCGGCAGGCCCAGTCCGGTGCCCATGCCGGGCTCTTTGGTGGTGAAGAAGGGTTCGAAGACCTTTTCCAGGTACTCCTCGGGGATGCCGTGGCCCTGGTCGGCGAGCTCGATGCGGGCGTAGCGGCGGTCGCGTTGGACGTGGATCTGGATGGCGTCACCCGGTTGGGAGGCGTCGCAGGCGTTGCTCAGCAGGTTGACGAAGACCTGGATCATGCGCTGGCGGTCACCGTCGATGGCCAGTGGCTCGGGGCAGTCGATGCGGTAGTCGAGCTGTTTACCGGCGTGGCTCAGGCGTACCAGGCGCACCGCCTCGTCGATGCAGTCGCAGATATCGACTGCCACCGGCTTGTAGTCCTGGGTGGCGCCGCCGTGGCTGAAGTTGACCAGTGACTGGACGATGTTGGAGATGCGCCGGGTCTGCTCCAGAATCTGCTCCAGCCCCTCTTCGAGTAGGGCGGGGTCGTCGCTCTCGTGCAGCAGGTTCTGCGCCAGACAGGCGATGCCGGTGACCGGATTACCCACCTCGTGGGCGACGCCGGCGGCGAGCCGACCGATGGAGGCGAGCCGCTCGCTGTGGGTCAGCTCCGCCTCCAGGGTGTGCAGCTCGCTTAGATCCTCCACTAACACGACGGTGCCGCCGCCGGTGTGGATCCCCGCCGGGTCGTCGATGGCGGCCTTGTGCAGGTTGAGTACGCGGGTCTCTTGATTGAGCTGGAGCTTGACCTTGCGCAGCTGCTGCTCATCGGTGGCGAGAAAGCCGCCCAGCAGGCCCGACCAGGGGGCGGGCAGGCGCGACACCGGCTGGCCCATCACCGCCTCCGGTTCGAGGCTCGAGATCGCCGCCATGGCACCGTTCCAGCTGATGATCATCCGCTCCGGCCCGACCGAGCAGACCCCCAGTGGCAGGTCCTGCAGCACCTGGCGGTGGTAGCGGCGCAGCTGGTCCATCTCGGCCGCCAGCCCCTGCAGCCGGGTGCGGGAGGCCTCCAGCCGTTGCTCGATAAACTGGACCGTGTCGGACAGGGCGTGGCGGGCACTGGGGTCGAGCTCCAGCCGCTCATCCACGATCATGCGCGCCAGCAGCGGCCCGACCAGCCCCGAGAGGTTGCGCTCGATGCGCTCGCGCAGGCGGACCAGGTCGGTGCCGCGCAGCTCGGTATGGGTCAGCCCCAGGTCGGTGAGGGCACGACTGACCTCGTGGGCGGCCATCTCTGCGCCGGTCACCAGGCTGAGCTGCTGTTCGATCTGCTCCACCGTGGTGGCCACTGGTCGCCCGCTGGGCGGCGCTAGGCTCTCCTTACAGCAGGCGCCGGCTATCTCGCTCTCCTTGTTGCTGGGGCGGGTGAGCAGGGAGAAGAGCACGAACAGGCCGCTGTTGATGGAGAGCGACCAGAGGGTGCTGCTGCTCCAGGGGTCGTCGGCGTACATGCCGACCTGAAACTCCAGGGCGTAGCCGAGCAGCCCTGAGCTCTCCAGCAGCGGCATCAGCAGGGTCAGCCCCCAGACCGTGCCGCCGCCGAGCAGACCGGCGATGAAGCCCGCCCGCGTGGCGCGGCGCCAATAGAGCAGGCCGACGATGCCGGGGAGAAACTGTGCCACGGCGACGAAGGAGATCAGGCCCAGCTGCACCAGCCCCTGGTTGTGCTCCAGCAGTAGGTAGAAGGCGTAGCCGGCGAGGATGATGAGCGCGATCAGAATGCGCCGCCCCCACAGTAGCCAGCGGTAGATGTTGGTCTCAGGGCTGAGTTTGGGCGGGAAGCTGGCCGGCAGCACCAGGTGGTTCATGCACATTGCCGCCAGCGCCAGGGTGGTGACGATAATCATCGCACTGGCGGCGGAGATGCCGCCGATGAAGGTGAGCAGCGACAGCAGTACCGCATCGTGCTCCTGGGTGATCCCGAGGGCGAAAAAGTCGGCTGGGGTATCGAGCGCCAGCTCCTGTCCGGCCCAGAGGATCGGCGGGATCGCCAGGTTGAGCAGCAGCAGAAATAGCGGAAAGGCCCAGCTGGCGGTCTGCAGTGAGCGTGGGTCGAAATTCTCGGTAAAGGTCATGTGGAACTGCCGTGGCAGCAGAAAGGCCGCAGCGAAAGCCAGCAGCAGCAGCGTCCCCCAGCTGCCCTGGTGGACCGGTCGGTGCATCGCCGCCAGGGCTTCGGGGTGGCGCAGCAGCCACTGCTCCAGCCCGCCCAGGCCGTCGAAGATCCCGTACAGGGCAAAGGCCCCTACGGCGAGCAGGGCGATGAGTTTGATCAGCGATTCGAAGGCGATGGCGGTGACCAGCCCCTCGTGTTTTTCGCGGGCGGAGATGTGGCGTGCACCGAAGAGGATGGCAAACAGCGTCACGGTCAGGCAAAAGCCCAGCGCGATCATCGCCGGGGCCGACTCGCCGGTGAGCACCTGCAGCGACTCGGTCACCGCCCGCACCTGAAGGGCGATATAGGGCAGGGTGCCGGTGAGCATGAACAGCGTCACCAGTACCCCCGCCAGTTGGCTCTGGTAGCGAAAGGCGAACAGATCGGCCAGGGATGAGAGCTGATACTCCCGCGCCAGGCGCATGATCGGCTGTAGCAACACCGGCGCCAACATGAAGGCGAGGGTGACGCCGAGGTAGATGGTAAGAAAGTTGTAGCCTTGGCTCTGGGCAAAGCCGACGCTGCCGTAGAAGCTCCAGGAGGTGGCGTAGACGCCCAGCGAGAGGGTGTAGGTCAGTGGATGGTGGGCGAGCCGGCGCGGCAGCCAGCCATGCTCGGCGGCGTAGGCGATAAGAAACAGCAGCAGCAGGTAGGCCACCCCCGCCAGAAACAGTTGCCACAGCTCAAAGGTCATGGCGGCTCAGGTAGCGTTGCGTGCGCCAGGTGAGGAAGATCAGCAATCCCCAGATGAGGTAGGGGGCGTACCACGGGCTGTCGTCTGCCGCCCACCAGGTGATGATGGGCGACAGCAGCAGGAAAAGGGCCAGAAGAAACAGCAGGATGACCCGGTCGAGATACTGTTCCTGTAGTTTGCTGCGCGGCATCAGCCAAGCATATCAACTGTTACGAATTGTAACAACGCATGATCGCCACTCAGGCGATGTACTCCCTTGGTATCAGTAGCATTGGCATACCTAGGCTCAAGAGCTATACGCCAAAGCCAGCGAGCGATTAGCGGAGCCCACCTCTTGAGGTGGCTTCGTTCGGTGGGGCGTGGAGCCATCGGGTGTCCCGAGGCGTCGGCTCTCAAAGCACAGCTCAAGAGTTGTACTCCAGGGGGCCTCAGAGCCGCATCCTAACCGAACAGTTTCTGCCACCAGCGGCGGCGGTTGGCCGGTGGTGGGAAGGCGGCGTTGAGGTCGTCCGGGGGGAGTTGTGAGATGACCCAGCCGGGCAGGGGCGGGGGACCGAGGCCGGGGCCGCAGACGCTGCCGAGGTTGTTGGGGTCGTAGATCTTAACCAATGTGGGCGCCTCCGGATCATCCACATAGACGATGCCGCAGTAGTCCTCATCGTGCTCGCTGTGGAGCAGGGTGTCGATATGCTGGATAAACTTCTCCAGCTGCTCGCTATCGCTGGGTTGTTGCGGTGGTGCCTCGCCCACGGCATAGATATACCAGCCCTGGTCGGCGTGGCGGCGCAGGGTCTGCCAGAATGCCTCCAGATCGGCCCACTTGAGCAGGTTCTTGAAATAGCCGCGATAGCGGATGAGAAATTCGCTGTTGTCACTGGACATCATTGCTGTTCCTCAAAGGTGATCGATAAGCTGCCCACTGGTCTGGCGCAGACGCTGACTGAGCAGTTGGGCGATCTTCCAGGTGATATTCAGGCCCAGGCGTGGGTACTGTCCGGCCAGGCGCAGGAAGCTCTGTTTGGTCAGTAGCAGCAGTTTGCAGTCGCTGGCGGTGACCACCGAGGCGGAGTGGGGTTGATCGTCGATCATCGCCATCTCGCCGAGGGTCTTGCCGGCACGGATCGTGGCGAGGCGCTTCTGCTCTCCCGGACGGGTCTCTTTGTAGACATCCACTTTCCCCTCCACGATAAACCAGAGCAGTTTCTCCCGCTCTCCTTCGGTGAGGAGGGTGCAGCCGGCGGGAGCCTGATAGGCGTGGATATAGTCGGCGAGACACTCGATATCCTTACGGCTGCTGTACTGAAACAGCGCCACCTGTTCGAGCATGTCGCAGAGGGTCTCTTTGAATGATTCACCGTAACCGAGCTGCTCCAGCGCTTCGGGTAGGATATCGATATTATCGGGATCGCCCTTCATGTTTCTGTATCATCGTTCAGTGACTCTGAGGTCCATAGGAAAGGGTTAGTCTACGGGGTACCGCATCCAGCCGCCAGTGCTCAAGGGCCCAGCGCCAGAGGCTCTCCAGCTCCCCGTCCAACAGCTCCCGTGGCGGTTGCTGGCCGAGAAAGGCGAGCGCCTGCCACAGTGCCGGCATGGGCCTGTCATCGTCCAGCGCCGGGGCGAAGGTCTGTTTGCTCAGCTTCTGCCCATCGCGATTCACCGCCACCGGCAAATGCTGATAGCGGGGAGTGGGGTAGCCGAGCAGCCGCTGCAGGGCGATCTGTCGCGCGGTGGAGCCGAGTAGGTCGCTGCCGCGCACCACCTCGGTGATCCCTTGCTCGGCGTCGTCCACCACCACCGCCAGCTGGTAGGCGAACAGGCCGTCGGCGCGACGCAGGATAAAGTCGCCGACCTCGTGTTCGACATCCTCGCTCAATTCGCCCTGTATGGCGTCTTCAAATTCGACGTTGCACCCTTGGGTGAGCAGGCGAATGGCGTGTTTGCCGTGGCGCGGGGCGGGGCGGCTGCGGCAGGTGCCGGGATAGACGCCGGGCGGCAGTCCGAGCCCGCGGGCCGCCTCTGCCGACTGTTTGCGGGAGCAGCCGCAGCGGTAAGTGAGCCCCTGGCGCCGCAGCCGCTCCAGCACCTCCAGATAGGCGTCGTGGCGGGCGCTCTGGAACCACACCTCGCCGTCCCACTCCAAGCCGTACCGCTCCAGCGTGGTGAGGATCTGTCGGCTGGCGCCGGGGACCTCCCGCGGTGGATCGAGATCCTCGATGCGTACCCGCCACTGCCCCCCCTGATGGCGCGCCTGCAGGTAGCTGCCCACCGCCGCCACCAGTGAACCGAAGTGCAGCGGCCCGGTGGGGGAGGGGGCGAAGCGGCCGCGATAGTCGCTGCTGTGCTCACTCATGCCAGCTGGTGAAGTGCTCCACCGGTTCGCGGGGGGTGCGGTAGCCGTTTACCGCGGCACTGGTGTCGGGGTAGCCCAGGGCGACCCCACAGGCCAGCGCCCACTGCGGCTCGATTGCCAGGATATCGCGCACGATATCGGGGAATTCGGCCAATGAGGCCTGCGGACAGGTGGCCAGCCCCTGTCCCTGGGCTGCCAGCATCAGGGTCTGGAGAAAGATCCCCATATCGATCCAGCTGCCTTGGCCCAGGCGCCGGTCGAGAAAGAGCAAAAGCCCCACCGGAGCGCCGAAAAAGCGGTAGTTGTTGTACCACGCCTCGATGCGCCGCTCGGTATCCTCCTTGCCGATCCCCAGCGCGCCATAGAGAGCCAGGCCGGTCTCCCTGCGCCGCCCCTTGTACGGTTCGAACCACTCTGTGGGGTAGTAGTGGTAGTCCGGGTTCTCCGTTTTGCCCCCCTCGCGGGCGGCGATCAGGGCATCGCCGATGCGCTGCTTGCTCTCGCCGCGCACCACCGCCACCCGCCAGGGCTGCATGTTGACGCCGGAGGGGGCGTAGCGGGCCAGCTCGAGGACCTGTTTGACCTGCTCCGGTGACACATCGCGCTGCGCGAAAGCGCGGATGCTGCGACGTTGTTTAATCGCTTGTTCAAGTTGCATCGTAGACTCTGCTCTTGTCGTCTGTGGCAGGGCCCACTATACCGTTTTGTCCGTTTGACTGAGAAGGGGCCGCGCTGCAAAGCGCGCCAATGCAGTCTAGGTTTTAGGGAGAGAGGGTGAGGAGGACGAAAAATGGCAGAGCAGGAAGAGCACGTCGTCATCGAAAGTGTCCGCAGCGGCGGAGAGCGTTTTCGCCCCAGTGACTGGATCGAGCGGATTTCGGCCAGTTTGGCCACCTTTGGCAAGGATCACCGCCTGCACTACTCCGATGATGTTTACCCTTGTGTGATAGAGGGCCAGAGGTGCCTGCTGGTGCGAAAAGGACTCGCTGAGGATAACCCCTCAGCCTTTGACTACATCATGCACTTTGCCCAGGAGAATGAGCTGCGTATCCAGGAGGATCGGCGGCACAAGCCCCGTCCCGGGAGTCCTTTGGGCAAACGCTAACCTCGCGCTAGAGCCATCGTTATCGTTGCTACTTGCAATATAAGAAAATAATAATATACTAAATAACTAGGTTATTGAGTACAGGAGATAGCACCGTGCAGCAGAGCGATAAGCAGTGTTGGTTGATTCGTAGCGTTAAGCAGGATGGAGAGCGTTTTCGCCCCAGTGACTGGGCCGAGCGTATCTCCGCCGGGGTGGCCCGGTTTAGCGCCGATCGACGTCTGCGCTACGATGCGCAGGTACGCCCGCGCCTGAAAAACGGTGAGAAGTGCCTCTATGTGGATGGCGGGCTGGCGAAGCGTGATCCGGCGCTGTTTGATTACATCAAGGCCTTTGTCGCCGGGAATGCGTTGCGGGTGGAGAAGGCCGAGTGTGCCTGAACTGACCGGCAGGGTGTCCACAGGAGGCGGAGCCGGTCAAGTGAGGTGCCCAGGTGAGACCGTCCTGCAAGGCTGTGCAGCGTGAGCGCTGCACAGCCGGGGCCTGTAGACTACCTCTAACTATCCTGAGTGCACCAGGGTGCGGCACGTTCCCGATGCGTTAGGAGGTATTTAGAGGTGTGCCGTTCTCAGCCGCGCTGCTTCTCGCGGATCTCGTCGAGGGTCTTGCAGTCGATGCAGAGGGAGGCGGTGGGACGCGCCTCGAGGCGGCGGATGCCGATCTCGATGCCGCAGCTCTCACAGAAGCCGTACTCCCCCTCGTCGAGCAGATCCAGCGACTCGTTGATCTTCTTCAGCAGCTTGCGCTCGCGGTCGCGGGTGCGCAGCTCCATGGTGAAGTCTGACTCCTGGCTGGCACGATCGTTGGGGTCGGGGAAGTTGGCCGCCTCGTCCTGCATGTGGTGGACGGTGCGATCGACCTCTTCCATCAGGTCCCGCTTCCAGTCGTTGAGAATGGCGCGGAAGTGCTCCTGCATACGCGGGCTCATGTACTCCTCGCCCTTCTTTTCCACATAGGGCTCGAAGTGGCCGGCACCCTCCAGTGCCTTGATGTGCGGCTCCTGGCCCGCTGTGCCCGGTTTCTTTGGGGCTGTCTTTTTGCTGCTGGCAGCCTTTTTCGGCGCGGCCTTCTTTACCGCTTTCTTGGTGGCGGCCTTTTTCGGCGCCGCTGTCTTCTTGGTCGGCATACGCTTGGTTCTCCTGCGAAGCGTAGTAAAAATAAGCGCGCATCTATACCAAATGTCTTGGCCTCGCGCAACTTTATTCTGACCCTTTGCGACCTCAGCCACAGTGTCCGGCGGCCCGGTTCTGTGGTCAGGGTGCATTGGGCGGCCTGCTGGGGTAATCTACTGCGCTTTTGCAGCCATCGGTGTACGGAATCATGAGCACACTCAAAGCACTGTTGTTTGATGTTGACGGTACCCTTGCGGATACCGAGCGGGACGGCCATCGTGTCGCCTTCAACCGCGCCTTCGCCGAGGCGGGGCTGGATTGGGAGTGGAGCGAGGCGCTCTACGGCAAGTTGCTCGCGGTGACCGGCGGCAAGGAGCGCATCCGCTACTATCTGGATAACTTCAACACCGAATTCGAACGCCCCGCCGAGCTCGACACCTTCATCGCCGGCCTGCACAAGTCCAAGACGGCCCACTATGTGCAGATGCTCTCCGAGGGGGTGATTCCGCTGCGCCCCGGCGTCAAACGCCTGATTAAAGAGGCGCGAGAGGCCGGCCTGCGCCTGGCGGTGGCCACCACCACCACGCCTGAGAATGTCAGCGCCCTGGTGGAGAATGCCCTGGCCCCCGATGCCATGAGCTGGTTTGAGGTGATCGCCGCCGGCGATGTGGTGCCGGCGAAAAAGCCCGCCCCCGACATCTATACCTACGCCATGGAGAAGATGGGGCTGGCGCCGGAGGCGTGTATCGCCTTCGAGGACTCCCACAACGGTATCCGCTCCTCACTGGGTGCGGGGCTCAAGACCATCGTCGCGGTCAACGGCTACACCCGGGAGGAGGACTTCAGCGGCGCTGAGATCGTCCTGGATCACTGGGGCGAGCCGGACCAGCCCTTCACTGTATTGAGTGGCGATGCCGGCGGCGCCTCCTACCTGGACCTGGACCTGGTCAAGCGGCTGCACACCGGTACCGCATAGTCGCTTTACTCAGCACGTAACTACTTGCCCCCCTGTCATAGCGATCTATTCCACGGCCATTGTGGCGGCGGCCACGGGCCGTCTATGCCTGACGGGCACTATCCATAGGATGCGCTGAGCCTGCGAAGCGCATCATGCAGGGGCCTTGAGATTATTGCCACAGAGGACACAGAGAGCACGGAGGCCGTCATGCCGGACTTGTTCCGGCATCCATGCCAGGGTTGTCTTCGCCGCGTGTTTCGGGATGGATTCCGGGTCAAGCCCGGAATGACGGTTTGTGGTGGGAATGGGGCAAGCATGGGTGTCTAAGAAGATAGGATGCGCTGAGCCTGCGAAGCGCATCATGTTCGCTCTATGCCTGGAGCGTGGTATCTCCGTGCAGGCAGAAGCGCCAGGCAGCCGGGAGGGAGCGAGGCCAACATCTCTCCGCCGGGCATCGTTAGGCTGTCGCCACACGCGCCTCCGGACGGGGCAGCCTAGTGCTCCATGCATTGTCTATCACCGCCCTCCTTGGCGGCGTCAGCGCCTCGGCGGTGAAAAATCTTGTCAGAGGTGGGGCGAGTAGTTAGCTCAGCACCACGCTGTTGGCGCCCTCATACAGACGCCGCGCCCGCTAACGACTACCCTTACCTATATAGCTGTTCTGCATCGCTACTCGCCCGCGGTCGGTCCCATGGGATGCCACCATGCGCCGGGTGGCGGCGCTGTGGGGCGGCTTAGGTACGGATTTTTTCAATTGTGAGTGTTCGTCCGGTCCAGAGGAGTTGCTGGCGAACAGGCTGTCGAGGGAGCAGGTATGCGGGTGCTTTTAGTCGAGGATGAGGCCATTACGCGCAAGGCGGTGGCTGGAATGTTGAGTAGTGAGGGCTATCAGGTCGAGCAGGCCGAGGATGGCGAGACGGCGCTAACGCTGGCCCGGAGCGGGACGCCACCCGCGCTGATCTTGAGTGATGTGCTGATGCCGCAGATGGATGGATTCTCCCTCTGCCGGGCGCTGCGCTCAGAGCCCGGGTTGGAGAAGACGCCGCTCATCTTCTACTCGGCGGTCTTTCTCTCAGCGGAGGATGAGGCGCTGGCCCGAGAGGTGGGTGCCGACGCCTTTGTGCGCAAGGGAGAGGATCTGTCGCAGTTCAAACAGCGGCTGCGGCAGGTGTTGGAGGGGGCCACCGAGCTGTCCGCCGGGGCGACGCAGAGGCCTAAGCTCCCCGCCGATGAGCTGGAGCGCCAGCATGAGGCGGTGCTGCTGCACACCCTCTACGGGAAGGTGGCCGAACTGGAGAACGAGCAGCACTTACCCCACGCCGAGCGCTTGCGTGAGAGCGAACGGCGTATGCGTACACTGGTGGCCAACCTTCCGGGCATGGCCTACCGCTGCGACAACGATCGCCACTGGAATATGCACTTTGTCAGTGAGGCGGTGGAATCGCTCACCGGTTACACACGCCGGCAGGTCGAGGAGAGCCGGGAGGTGAGTTTTGCCGAGCTCATCCACCCGGAGGATCGGGAGCGGGTCTGGCAGAGTGTGCAGCGGACGCTGGAGGCGGGGGAGTCGTTCGCCATCACCTACCGCATCACCCACCGCGACGGCTCCCTGCGCTGGCTTGAGGAGCGCGGCAGCGGGGTGCAGCAGGGGCGCTACATCGAGGGGTATATTAACGATGTCAGCCGCCAGGTGGAGACCGCCGAGCAGCTGCAGCGGATCAACCGGGTACTGCGCACCCTGAGCCGGGGTAACCGTAGTATGGTCGCCGCGACCCGTGAGGAGGAGCTACTGGACAATGTCTGTCAGCTGCTCGCCAGTGACGGGGGCTACCCCTATGTCTGGGCCGCCACCTGTATTGATGCAGAGCGGCTGGAGCCGCGAGCCTATCACGGTGAGCAGGCGCAGGGGATGCGTCCCTGGTTTGAGGCGATCAGGCAGCTCCCCCGCCATCGTCACCTCTTTGCCGAGACTCTGGATAGCGGCAAGCCCTACTTGCTCAACGACATGGACCGAATCGACTGGGGGGAGGGCACGGAGGCGCTGCGCCGCAGCGGGTTGCCGGTGCTGCTGCTTTTGCCGCTGCGCCACCGTGGGGAGCCGCTGGGGCTGGTGGGGATCTTTGCCCACGAGCGGGCGATCTTCGACCACAGCGAGCTCTCCCTGCTGCAGGAGATGGCCGGCGATGTGGGCTTCGGTCTGAAGGCGCTGCGGACCAAGCTGGCCCACGATCAGGGTATGCAGCGGATCCAGCGGACCATGCTACAGACCGTCGAGGCGGTCTCCGCCACGCTGGAGAAACGCGATCCCTATACCGCCGGCCATCAGCAACGGGTGGAGCAGTTGTCGGTGGCCGTTGCCGCCGATCTGGGCTGGTCCGACTGGCGCATTGAGGGGCTGCGCCTGGCGGCGCTGGTGCACGATATCGGCAAAATCCACATCCCCTCCGAGATCCTCAACCGCCCCGGCAGGTTGAGCGACCTCGAGTTCGACATCATTAAAGCCCATCCCGAGGTGGGCTACGATATCCTCAAGGGGGTGGAGTTCGACTGGCCCATCGCCACCATCGTGTTACAGCACCACGAGCGCTGCGACGGCAGCGGCTATCCACAGGCCCTGACCTGTAAAGATATCATCCCCGAAGCCTGCATCATTGCGGTGGCCGATGTGGTTGAAGCGATCACCTCCGATCGTCCCTACCGACCGGGCCTGGGGCTGGATATCGCCCTGGATGAGATCGAGAGCGGTCGCGGCAGCCGCTACGACGCACCGGTGGTGGATAGCTGCCTGCGCCTCTTCCGTGAACGCGGCTTCAACTGGCGCACCTGACCAGCCTGGCCTACGAAACTAACACTCGCTTCAATCCGCCGGCACGGTGCGCTCTGCAGCCCAGTGGCGCAGGTGGTTCAGCGGCTCGGCCATCACCACCGAAAGGGGCCGGGTCTGTAGCAGCTCCTCGAGGATGTGTTCGGTCTCCAGGCTGCTCTGCTGGGCGTGGGCGCTGTAGAGGGCGGAGACTACTGCCTGCTCGATCTCCGCGCCGGAGAAGCCGTCGCTGTGTTCGGCCAGTAGCTGCCTGTCGAAGCGGTTGCTCTCCTGTTGTCGCTTCTCCAGGTGGATCGCGAAGATCGCCTCGCGTACCTCCTGCGTAGGCAGATCGATGAAGAAGATCTCATCAAAACGCCCCTTGCGTACCAGCTCCGCCGGCAGCCGTTCGATGTCGTTGGCGGTGGCGACCAGAAAGACCGGCTTTTTCCGCTCCGCCATCCAGGTCAGCAGGGTGCCCAGCACCCGCTGGGAGGTACCGCCGTCGTGGTGACCGGTGCTGATCCCCTTCTCGATCTCGTCGATCCAGAGGACACAGGGGGCCATCGCCTCGGCGGTGGCCAGGGATTCGCGCAGGTTGCGTTCGGTCTCGCCGTGGTATTTGTTGTAGATGGCGGCAAAATCGAGCCGCAGCAGCGGCACATTGAACAGCCCGGCGGTGGCCTTGGCCGCCAGGCTCTTGCCGCCCCCCTGAACCCCCAACAGCAGCAGCCCGCGCGGCGGGTCGAGGGGGGTCTCCGCCATCTCACCATGGAACAGGGGGCGGCGCTGTTCCAGCCACCCCTTGAGCTTGTGCAGCCCCGCTACCTCGGCAAAGTGGGCGGTGTCGAACTCGTAGCTGAGCACATCGTCGCCGCGTAGCATACGGTGTTTGGCCTGCATCAGCGGCGGCAGGTCGTCGGCGCTGATGGTGCCGTCGTTGAAGATGGCGGTACGCGCCAGGCGGCGGGCGTCGGCGCTGCCCAGGCCGCTGAGGTTGCGCACCAGCAGGCGAAAGCTCTCGTGATCGGTCTTCACCGTGCTTTGGGTCCGCTCGCGCCACTCGCGGGCGGTGTCCATGACGATCTTCTCCAGCTCCGCCTGGTTCGGCAGGCTGATCCCGGCGCGCGCGCTGAGGTGGCTGAGCTCCGGCGGCAGCTCGATACGGTGGCTCAGCAGCACCAGCGTGACACCACTGCGCTCATGGCACTGGGCGATATCCCGCAGCAGGCGCACATGCAGCGGATGGTTCAGAAAAGGGTGGTAGTCGCAGAGGATGTAGATCCCCTCATCGCTGCGCTCGCGGATGCGCCATAGCACCTGTTCCTCGCTCGCCTCCGGCTCCTCCGCCGGTAGTTGCACATCCTGTCGCCCCAGCCCATCGGTCAGGCTCCATTTGAATACCGGGCGCTGCTGCTGGACACCGATCTGGCTGATCCGCTGCAGCAGGCGTGGCTCCTCCAGGCTCTCGATGACGACGATGGGGTGGTGTGACTTGAGCAGCAGCTCCAGATCATGGCCTTCGTGCACGTTCAGCTCCTTGGTCTCATTGGCAACCGGGTATGATGTTTTGCCACAGAGGATGCCGGGGGGAAGTGCGCAGGGGGAGCCGGCAACCTCGGTGTGCTCTGTGTCCTCTGCGGCTTATATCGCCGGCTTCTCCAGCGCCTTGAGCTGCTCCACCCAAAGGGTGGTGGCGCCGGCTACCGCCGCGGGCATCACCAGAAAGTTGACCACCGGAATCATCGTCCCTACCAGGGTGGCGCCGCCGAACCCCAGCCCCAGCATACGGTTGCGCCGCAGCCGCACCCGCTGATCGGCGAAGCGGATACCGTAGTTGCCCATGGGGTAGTCGTGGTACTCCAGCGTCAGCATCCAGGCGCTGAACAGTGCCCAGAGCAGCGGGGCGGCGAGGTTGAGCAGCGGGATCACCGAGATGATCAGCAGCGGGATCGCCAGCAGGGCGAAATAGGCCCACTTGCGCAGCTCATCCACAATCGCCAGCGGCGCCTCCTTGAGCGCCGTCAGCATGCTGCCGCCACCGGGCAGCGGCTGGCCGGTCAGATGCTTCTCCACCGCCTCGGCCAACAGCCCGTTGAACGGCGAGGCGATAAGGTTGGCCAGCAGCGTGAAGGTGTAGAACACCAGCACCAGTGCGGTGACGGCAAACAGCAGCCAGAACAGCCACTCCAGCCAGGCGAGCCAGTCGGGAAGCTGGGCGATCCACCCCTCCACCATCGGTGAGAACTGGGCCACCAGTACCCAGATGGATACGGTAAAAAACAGGATATTGATGGCGACGGGAACGATGACAAAAAGCCGTAACCCCGGCACCGTCAGCAGCTTCGCCCCCTTGAGCAGGCCCTTGGCCCCGGTGAGTAGTTGCCCCAACATTAGCGCTCCTTGTTGCCTAAACCGTTGTTGTTGGCCTCGATCCTACCAGATGCCCCGCCAGAGGGTGAGCGTGTTGCGGTTCGGTGCTCAACAACCCTGTTGACGGCACCCTTTATCTGCCAGCTGTGCCGCGCCGTAGCACGCCTCCTGCTGTTCGGCGGGGAGCATCGGTACGCCGAGCCGTTGGCCGCGTATTTCGGTCCACGCCGCATTGCGG
>JBNJGC010000037.1:0-17859 GCA_051747405.1 Pseudomonadota bacterium | reverse complement strand
AGGATCCCCAGCGTGTGGTCCTCGGCGATAAGGGCGTTGAGCATGTAGAAGGTGGGGAAGAGAAACAGTAACAGCAGGATATTGGACTGGCTGAACCCCAGCGGCTCTACCGTCTGCTCCGGTGCTAACCAACCCTGATAAGCTGCGATTGCCAGCAAGGTCAAGGGGAAGACCAGAAACATCACCTGGGTAATGCCGCCAAAGGCGTTGGCCAGGGCGATGCCGTACTCCCCCTTACGATGCGACTGCCACAGGATGACATACTCACTGATACCGGCGAACAGCGCCAGCACCAGCGAGGTGGCGATGATATTCAACTGCAGCTGGTTGAGGGTAATCTCGGCGAAGGTGGAGACCAACTCACCGCCGAGGAAGGCACCCACCACCCCGACCAAGAGGATCAACCCAATCAGCCCGTAGGAGCTGTGCTTGACGTTGCGGTAGACCTGCTCACGCCGCCGCGCCACCTCCTCCGGCTCCATCTCCAGCGCGCTGCGCACCTTCTCCTCCTCGCTGGCGTAGTCCACTACCAGGCGGTAGACGTAGACCACAAAGATCAGCAGCAAAAGCAGGCCGATGAAGAGCAGATCCTGCACCGCAAAACTCTGCTTGGCCGCGCCATTACCGCCCAGCACCAGCATCACCAACCCCAGTGTCAACGCCATGCCGGCCCCGGAGATAAGCAGCTGGGTACCGGCCTTGGTGATCGGGTCGGGCATCAGGAAACGCCCCTTGCGGTCCTTGGGCAGAAAGTAGGAGTAGAGACTGAAGACCAGGGTGTTGTTGTAGATGGTGATCAGCGCCACCACGAAGGCGGTGTGGGGGCTGACCGGCACGACGAAGGCGATCACCACGATCTCAGGCAGGGTGGAGAGGATCTCCGCCACCGTACCGGCGACATAGTGGTCCCACAGCCGTCGCGCGGCGAAGCGTTCGGTCGCGGTGATCAACGCCTGGCAGGCGGCCTGGATCATCACCAACCCCGCCACCAGCGGCACCAACGCATTGAGCCAGAGCGGCAATACCACCCCCGCAGCGGGCAGCAGCAGATAGAGCACCCCGATGAGAAAACCGAGCACCATGCGATTGACCCAGCGCGGATAGGGGTAGCGCAACAGTGCCGGCGGCACGCCCAGGTGAAGGATGGAGAGGCGGTCCGGGTCGATGCCGCGACCGCGCAGCAGATTCTCGGTGGCCCGCGCCGCCCCCGGCAGGCCCGCCAGGGCGCGCCCCAGTGGCTTGCGTCGCCGCCGCTCAACCCCGTCTACCCGCTGCTCTGATCCCCTGTGCATCGCCCCCGATCCTTTTGCCGAGAAAACGACAGCATAAACCATCGACGTGACCGCAGCATGACCTCATACGCCCAATCGCCTAAGGTGTGCCGCCTGTCACTATCAATCCCGACAAACTCAACTATACTCGGAGCCTATCACGAAGCAGAGCGGGGGAAGACCCGCCAAATATTCGTCATACAGTCAAAACCGTAAAGACAAGGAGCACAACGATGAGTAAGACTCTTCTCGCCGCTGCCCTCATGGGCACCAGCAGCATTGTCGCCGCCCAGGGCTTCTCCCCCTCAAACCTCTACTTCGGTGGCGGTCTGAGCAGCAACAAGCTCTCCTACGCCAGCGACAACGCCACCGGCTTTCAGTTCTTCGGTGGCTATGAGCTCGACATGCTGAAGCTTGGCCCGCTCGACTCGGCGGTCGAGATAGGCTACATGGACTCCGGTGAGTGGGACTACAGATACAACTACTGGTATGGCTACGCCGACGAATCCTTCTCGGCCTCCGGCCTCTGGAGCACCTTCGTGGTCGACTACGACTTCACCCCCGAGTTCGGTGTCCTGGCCCGTGCCGGCTACGACTTCGGTGACGACGACGGCCTGATGCACGGCATCGGCGCCGCCTACCGCTTCACCCCCGAGCTGGAGGTGCGCGGCGAGTTTGTCATGCGCGACCATATCGACTCGCTGCAGGCCAACCTGGTCTACCGCCTGCCCTGATCCTGCGCTCGACGGGCCGGGGCCGTAACCCTCCATCGGCGGGCACCGGCAGATAACGCAAAGCGGCAGCCTGAGACTCAGGCGCCGCTTTTTTCTTGCCCCTCCCCTGCGCGGGCGATCCCCTCCGGGGGCGGAAAAGCGGCCACCAGTCTGTCCGGTACCTCATGCCGTAGCACCTGATTGAGCCCGCCGTTGCCAATGACAAAGCTGGCGAAGAGCATCACCAGTGTCGGCATCACCCCGATGCGGCTCAGGGCCACGGCGACGAAGTGGGTCGGGCTGTGCGGGTCGAGGGAAGACTCCAGCGCCCAGCTGATGAGCAAAAAAACCACCGTCAGGGCAAAGCCGATAAAGAGCCAGCGATAGTTACGCAACGCCGCGCGCCAGTGCACCGCCACGAACCAGTCGCCACTCTCGGCCAGGCGTCTTCCCCGGCGCCAGGTGTAGAGGACGAACAGCGCCGAGACGGCCATAGGAATGAGGATCGCCCCCCGACCGATGCCGAGAAAGATCGAAAGCGGCCCCAGCAGCAGCAGTGCACCGAGGTTGACCATAAACAGTTCATGGGCACTGCGCGCCGCCTTGAGCTGCTCCTGCGGGATATCGAAAACCATCTGCAACGCTCCTGGCTGTGGAGAATAGCGCCAAATATTAGCATTTATTAATATTTATACACTACCCCCGGTACAGGATATAGAGGCTACGATTCTCTTGCCCCGGCTCGAGCAGTACCTCACCGGTTTGCAGCCTGCGTTCACCGGCACGCTCCAACAGCCACTGCATTGCTCCCGGATTCTCCCCCTCGAACAGTTGCAACCGCAGCAGGTCTCGGGGGCTAAGCTCACTGACCATTTATCAACCACTCCCTGATTGCCTTTGCCAAGTATAGGCGTGATTAACACCCCTTTCCGGGATGAGCGACACGCTTCGCACACCCTCCCGACCTGCTATCATTGGCGGCCATGGAGAAAAACAAATACCGCCTGCCCGAGCCGCTACGCGACCTATTTACCGCCTTTCAGTTGCGCCTGTCCCGCGCCGACGCGGTGCTGGAGCTATCACTACTGGGGCTGCTCAGCGGTGTGGTGGCGGGTATCGTCTCGATCCTCTTTCGCCTGATCATAGAGTCTCTACAGACCGGCTACCTCACCGGCCCGCCCGGCAGTTTCGAGACACTGGATGCGCTGTGGCGTTTCGCCCTGCCGGTTATCGGCGGGCTGCTCATCGGCCTGATGCTGCACTGGGTACGGGCCGAACACCGTAGCGTCGGTGTGGTGCATGTGATGGAGCGGCTACAGTACCAGCAGGGACGCATGCCGCTGGGCAACGCGCTGGTGCAGTTCATTGGCGGCCTGTTGGCGCTGGTCACCGGCCACTCGGTGGGGCGCGAAGGGCCCGGGGTTCACCTGGGCGTGGCCGCCAGCAACCTGCCGGCTCAGGCACTCAAACTGCCCAACAACAGCCTGCGGGTATTGGCCGCCTGCGGCACCGCCGCCGCCATCGCCGCCTCGTTCAACACGCCGCTGGCGGGCGTGGCCTTTGCCATGGAGGTGTTGATGTTCGAGTACACCGTGGCCGCCTTCGCCCCGGTACTATTGGCTGCGGTCAGCGCCACGGTGCTGTCTCAGCTGGTGTTCGGCAGCGATCTGGCCTTCTCCATCCCCGCCCTCTCATTGGGCGGGCTCGATGAGCTGCCCTATGTGTTGCTGATGGGGTTACTCATCGGCCTGCTGGCCGGGGGCTTCATCCGCCTGCTACGCACCAGCTCACAGATCAGTGCACCGCTGCCGTTTTGGCTGCGTGGTCTGCTGGCGGGATTGCTGGTAGGCGCGGTCGGTTTTTTCCTGCCGGCGGTGATGGGCATCGGTTACGACACGGTCAATCGTCTTATCCTGGGAGAGGTGGCGCTGTGGCTGATGTTTGCCCTTATAGGGCTGAAGCTGGTGGTCAGTACCGTGAGTGTAGGGCTGGGGATCCCCGGCGGCCTCATCGGCCCGGCACTGGTGGTGGGGGCCGCCACCGGCGGCGCCTTCGCCTGGCTGGCCCACCACTGGGGGCTGATGGAGGCCTCATCCACAGCCTTCTATGTGCTACTGGGGATGGGGGCGATGATGGCCGGCACACTGCAGGCCCCACTGGCGGGGCTCATCGCCATCCTCGAGCTGACCGGCAATCCCAATGTGATCTTCCCCGGCATGCTGGCGGTGATTGCCGCCACCCTGACCAGCGGCCAGGTCCACGGTCGCGAGTCGATGTATCTGGCGATGCTCCGCGCCACCGGTCGCGACTACCGTAATGACCCCATCGCCCAGTCGCTGCGCGGGCTGGGCGTCGCCTCGGCGATGGAGCGCAGCTTCGTCCAGCTACCGCGCCGGACCGATCGAACGACTCTGGCGGAGGCGCTGAGCGAGAGTCCACGCTGGATCCTGCTGCGAGAGGAGAGCGAGACGCCGCAGCTCATCGCTGCCGTGGATATCGCCGCCGCCGTCAAAGAGTACCATGCCGAGGGGACGGAGCTGGACCTGATGCAGCTGCCGGCAACCCGCTATCAGGCCGCCCCCATCGACTTCCAAAGCACCCTACAGAGCGCCCGTGAGCAGCTTGCCGAAAGCGGCGCCGAAGCGCTCTATGTGACCCGTCTGACAGTCCCCGGCATGGCACGGGTGTTCGGTATCCTCACCCGAGAGGGGATCGAGAGCAGTTACCGCCTCTGAGCCGGTGCAGCTATTGGCGCTGGAGGGTAAAGCGCTTGGCCTCGTCGCCGCCGATCTCGACCTCGAGGCTTGCCCCCTGCTGGGAGATCGAAACCGGCAGCGTGCCGCCTCCGGCCATGCTGGTCAGCTCACCGGCCAGCTGCTGCGCCTGGGCCTCCCCTTTAAGCAGATACTGCTCGCCACCGATGGTCACCATACCGGTCACCGTACTGGAGAGAGTCTCCAGCACCGCGGTCACCGACTCACCCTGATAGCTCCCTTTATAATTACCGTCACTCACAGCCAGGGCCGGCAGAGCGATAAGCAGGCTACAAGCGAGCAACAGCATACGGGCATGAGAGATCGGACTGTTCCTGTTCATGGTGACTCCTGAGTTGGTGAAAAGCGGTTAAACGCAACAGGAACGGACGGCTCATGCGGGCGGGATAGGAAGAGGAGGTTTTTTCGATGGGCCTCTCCCTGCCAGCGGCGCACCGCGCCACACCCGTCCCTGTCGGTTTTAAGTACCGGATTATATCGGCTGCAGCAGCTTGCTGTACAGGCAGAGCAAAGGTGTAACCGACCGGAGTGCCAACTTGATCACAAACACGGGTCGCTTTTAACCCACCAACTCTCCGTTAGTTGTTGCGCCAAACATAAAAATGGCGCCCTTTGGGGCGCCATATTGGAGGGCATGGGGGCAGGCCGGCTAGCTAAATAGGAGTTCCGAATGCCAGATCACTTTGCTGTTACGAGGTGCCCACACGCCTGCCAGGACACGCAGTGAATACATCCCTGTATGCTCGGCGACCGCGTCCCTGCGGTCGACGGTCCTGTCAGGCGTGTGGGAACCTCCCAAGTGTACTGGTATTCGGTTCGCTTATTTAGAATGCCGCATCAAAGCCCAGCAGGAAGTAGCTGTCGGTCCCGTTGTGGCCGTGGGGCTCATCATCGGTATCGAGCATATCGAAATTGACCTCCATGATCCCCTTAACATTGGTCATAAAGTAGTAAGAACCGGTCAGGGTAAGGCTATCCATATCGATGCCGTTGTAGACGGTGTTGGTGCCGTCGAGGTCCCCCGAATCGGTCCAGTTGTAGAGGCCCGAGAAGGCCCACTCCCGGCTGTGGATATAGTCCACGCCCAGGAACATCCCCTCCCAGCTGTAGCTCTCATCCCGGGCAATCACATCATCCCATTCGTTCACCAACCCCTGGAAAAACCAGTGTACGTCCTGACTGAGGCTACCGCTCAGGTCCAGACCGGCGATACGCTTGTCGCCCTTCCAGCCATTGCTACCGGCTGTACTGGCGTCGCCGTCGAACTCCTCACTCCCTGTCAGGCCGAACAGGCCGACGTTGACACCGCCCACTTCGGTACCGATACGGGCGAAGACCGACTTGGAGTTATCATTATCAAAGAGGTGGTCGGCACGTTTGTACCCGGGTGAGTCGACCGTCGCATTGGCCGTCACACCGTTGCCGTTGACGGCGCCGATGGCCAGATCCAGTGGGCCCATCCCGCGGTCGAGGATAATACCTCGGTCATAGGTGATGCCGGCCATACGATAGACCATGAAGTCTTGAAAAGTCAGACGCGTCTCGCGGGGAAACATCAGGTCGGAGACCTGGAACTGACCCAGCGTCATCGCCACCTCACTACCGAATAGATCGTCGTGGCTAAACCATGCATCCTCGACGAGGAAGCCACCGTTTTCACCCTTCTCGGCCATGATGCCGTACCCGTAAAAGGTGATGTGCTCGGAGAGCGGGGCACTGGTAAGCAGTTTAATCAGATAGGGAGATTGAAAGTCCCCGGTGTTTTCATACTCGCCATCACCACCGGAGGCGTCATCACGCAGCTGGGCAAAACCCTGCGCGCGCAGTGCCAGCGGCACGGAGTCGGGCAGGGCCAGACGGTCATCCCCGGTATCCTTCGTCGCCACATCCTTCCAGTTACCCATACGCATATTCTGCGCAGCAAACTGTTCACCAAAGGCGTTCAGCCGTGGAAAGGCGGAGTGGCAGGCAGCGCAACTCATCTCGTATTTACGCGCAAACACCGGCATCGCGCTGGCCTGCTCCAGGCCGATAATCAGAATCAGCACCCCGCCGAGCAGGGTGTAAAGTGTGGTTCGTAAAGGCATGTAAAGCTCCCTAATTATATTTTGTGTACATCTACAGTCGGGAGGGTTTTACCCCACCGGCTGCCTGTGGCGGGTGAGAGTATAGACCTTTTCGCTCACGGTCGCTCCGCGCGGTCCCGCCACCCCCTCCCAGAGGGCCTTGCGTTCCACCGAAAAATACTCACCATAGAGGCCTCTCACCTCCTCTTCGGTGACGCTGAACGGCGGCCCCTCTATCGCCGGGTCGGCATACTCCATGGTGATCAGCAGGATGTGCGCCCCGGCGGGCAGCAGGGTGGCCATGTGGCGGGCGTAATCACTGCGCATGGACGGTGGCAGGGCGATGAGCGAGGCGCGATCGTAGACGGCGCAGATCCCCTCCAAGTCGGCGGGGCGGAGGGCGAAAAAGTCCCCCGCGAGCAGCTTCAGCCCGGCGGCGCTGTATGCGCTGAAGCGCTCCGTGTGTTCGACAGCGGGGGGGATCCGGTTCTCCTCAAAGAAGGCGGCCACCGCCTTCTCGCTCAGCTCCACCGCCAGCACCTCATGGCCCTGGCTGCGCAGCCAGAGCATATCCCGGCTCTTGCCGCACAGCGGTACGAAGACCGGCGCCCCTTCGGCCAGCCCCAGCTCCTCCCAGTGGCTGCACAGGTAGGCGTTGACCTCCGCCTGGTGGAAACCGATCTGGTCCCGCTCCCAGCGCTCAAGCCAGAATGTGTGATCCATAATCAATACCACCCTGTCGACGCAAAGAGGGCACAATGGCGTCTTGGCGCGGCGATTTCAATGGCTACTCCTGCTGCAGCGAGCCGTAGTAGCCCTGACGGTAGCTGTCCAGCAGCTCCTCGGCGCGCACATCGTCCACGCCGGCGGCGTTGAGGGCGAAACGCGACAGCTGCAGGCTCGCCTCCAGATTCTCGGAGGCGACACCGCTAGCGCCGATGGTGAGCAGATGGCGGCAGCGGCTGTGGCTGTGGCCACGGGCAAAGATCGCCAACTCCGGGTAGTGGCGGTGGACCTCACCGACCAGCCGCTCCACCACATCGGCGTCATCCACCGCCACCACCATCATCTTCGCCTCGCCGACACCGGCGCTCTCCAGCACATCGGCCTGGGCAACGTTACCGTAGTAGACACGATAGCCCCGCTCACGCCCCCGGGAGACCAGCTCGGCCCGCTGCTCGATGGCCACATAGTCCACGCCCGCTTCACGCAGCAGGCTGGCGATACGCTGCCCCATACGACCGAAGCCGGCAATCACCACCTGAGGATTCTCAGACTGATTGGCGGCGTGGAGCTCCGGCTCCAGATCCTCCTCCGGTTCGGCCGATTTGACCGAATCTTTGCTGCGCATCGCCAGCAGCGGGGTGACCACCATACTCAGCGCCACTACCAGAATCGCCTCTTGATATAGGGGCGAATCGAACAGCCCGGCGTGCAGGGCCGCACCGAACAGGACAAAGCCGAACTCACCGCTCTGGGCCAACAGCAGCGCCACTCGTCGCGACGGCACGCGTCCCACTCCAAACAGCCGCGCCACCACCCAGAGTACGGCAGCCTTGATCGCCAACAATGCCAACACCAGCAGGCCGATGCGTAGCGGCGCATCGAGCAGCACCCCCATATCCACCGCCATGCCGACACTCATGAAGAAGAGCCCCAACAAGATGGCGCGGAAGGGCTGGATGTCGGCCATGATCTGATGGCGAAACTCCGAGTCGGCAATCAATAGGCCGGCGAGAAAGGCCCCCATCGCCATCGACATCCCGGCGTGCTCGATCAGCAGCGCCGTCCCCAGCACCAGCAACAGACCGGTGGCGAGAAAGATCTCCTGTGTGCCGTGCGCGGCCACTTGGTGCAGCACCGGGCGCAGCAGATAGCGTCCCAGCAGGATCACCGCCAGCACCATGCCCAGCGACTCGACCAGCGCCAACCCCACATCCCCCCCCATGGAGCTCTCCGGGTTGGCCAGTAGCGGCACCAGCGCCAGCAGCGGCACCACCGCCAGGTCCTGCAGCAGCAGAATGGCAAAGGCGGCGCGACCGTGGCTGGTACCCAGCTCACGCCGCTCGGTGAGCAGCTGCAAAACGAAGGCGGTGGAGGAGAGCGCCAAGCCCAGGCCCAGCAGCAGCGCTACACGCCCCTCCACGCCCAGCGCCATGATCACCACGGTGAGCACCGCTCCGGTGGCGAACACCTGGGCACTGCCCATGCCGAAGACGTGCCGGCGCATCAGCCACAGCCGCGAGGGTTTGAGCTCGATGCCGATGATGAACAGCAGAAAGACCACCCCCAACTCGGCGAAGTGGCGCACCTCCTCCACCTCGGTGATCAGGCTCAGCCCCGCCGGGCCAATCAACATCCCCGCCGCCAAAAAACCGAGCACCGCTCCCAGGCGCAAAAACTGAAACAGCGGCACCACAAGCACCGCAGCGCCGAGCAGGGTGATGGTTTGCAGCAGAGACTCATGCATGGGTTACAGCACTCCGGTAGGGGACGATTAGTCTGGTGCCACGAATAGTAGCCGGGGGCGATAGGCAGGACAAGCCGGGGCGATCGTATACCTTTCCATGTAGGTCATTGATTTACTGTCGACGGCCACAGGGGCGCCGCGCTTGCCTGGGCCCGCTACATCCGCCCGTCTCAGGATCCGCCTTCAGCCGGCGGCAGCAGCCGGCTCAACGGCTCGGGCTTGTGTATCGCGTACCCCTGCACCAGGTCGACACCCAGCTCCTGCAGTTTTGTGCGGATCGCCTCGCTCTCGACAAACTCGGCGATGGTCCGCACCCGTAACACGGCGCCGACGCGGTTGATGGCGTCCACCATCTCCAGATCCACCTCATCCTCGTCGATATCGCGCACGAAGGAGCCGTCGATCTTGAGAAAATCGACCTTGAGGTTTTTCAGATAGGCGAAGGAGGAGAGGCCGCTGCCGAAGTCGTCCAGGGCAAAGCGGCAGCCCAGCGAGCGCAGTTTGTCGATGAAGTGGCGCGCCTTGTTGATGTTGGCGATGGCGGCGGTTTCGGTCACCTCGAAGCAGATCGCCTCGAACGGCACCCTATACGCGGCAAATTGCTCGCTAATGAAGCGGTAGAGCCCGTCATCACTGAGGCTCGCCCCGGAGAGGTTGACCGCCAGCATCAGCTTCTGTCCGGCGGCCAGCCGATGGTAGTGACTGAACAGTGTGCTGATCACCCAGCGATCCACCGTGGGCATCAGGTTGTAGCGCTCGGCGGCGGGAATGAAGTGGCCCGGCTGGACCAGCTCGCCGTGCTCATCGTGCATCCGCAGCAGCACCTCCACATGCTGGCGCTCATCGCGTTGTGCCGGATCGACGGGATCGATGCGCTGGTAGTAGAGGATAAAACGCTGCTCCTCCAGCGCCTGATTGATACGGCTGACCCAGTCGAGCATGCCGTGCAGGCGGGCCATCTCGGCATCACCGGGATGGTAGACCTGTACCCGGTTGCGCCCGCTCTCCTTGGCCAGGTAGCAGGCCGAGTCGGCGGCGATGAGGACGCTCTGCACATCGTGCTGGAGCCGCCCGTCGATACTCACCAGGCCGATGCTCACCCCGACGCTGAAGCTCTTGCCCTCCCAGTTGAAGCGGAACGCACGGACCACCTCCATCAGCTGCTCCGCCACATGCTCGGCCTGCGCCAGGGGGCACTCCTCCAGCAGCACACCGAACTCGTCTCCACCGAGCCGGGCGAGGGTGTCGTGGCGGCGGATCTTCGTCTCGAACTGCTGCGCCAGCTGCTGCAACAGCGCATCCCCGGCCATGTGGCCGGCGCTGTCGTTGACCACCTTGAACTGGTCCAGGTCGAGATAGAGCACCGCGTGGGTGGTACGCGTGCCGGCGATATCTACCAGCGCATCGCGCAGACGCCGTTCGAATTCGGTGCGATTGACCAGTTCGGTCAGCGCATCGTGGGTGGCCTGGTAGTTGATGCGACGCGTCAATTCGCGGGTGGCGCTAACGTCGTGGAACACCAGTACCACCCCGACGGTGTCGCCGCTGTTATCGCGGATCGGCGCTGCGGAGTCCTCAATGGAGTAGCGCTGCCCCTCACGGGAGCAGAGCAGAATGTGGTTGTTCTCTGTACTCAGCTCAAAGATACGGTTATCCGCCAGGACCCGGTCCACCGGGCTGGCGATGGTGCCGCCGTCGGTCTCATCAACGATGACAAAGACATCCCTGTGGTGGCGCCCCTGCGCCGCCTCGTTGCGCCAGCCGGTGAGCCGTTCGGCGATGGGGTTGAGGTAGGTGATGCAGCCGTCACGGTCGGTGGTGATGACCGCGTCGCCGATCGACTTGAGGGTCACCTGGGCCAGCTCCTTCTCCCGCGCCAGAAGCTGCTCAGCCCGGTAGCGGTCGGTGATATCACGGGCCACGCCGATGATGCCCGCCACCTGGCCGTTCTCATAATAGGCCTGCTCACTGACCTCCAGCATCACCCGGCGACCGTCGCGACTGATGATCTCCAGCCGGTAAGGGGGGTACTCTCTGCCGGTGGCCAGGGTCTCGCGGGTGTACTGTCCGGCCTGGTCGTTGATCGGGTGATCACTGAGGTAGGTGGTGTAGTGGGCGGCCCACTCCTCCGGCGTATAGCCGCTGATCTGGGTCACTGCCGGCGAGAGGTAGGTGAAGACGCCGTTTTTGTCGTGCTTGTAGAAGAAGTCCTTGGCGTGCTCCAGCAGCAGGTGGCGCTCTTCGACGATCTGCGACAGCTGCGCCTCACTCTGCTTGAGTGCCTCCTCGACCTGGACCCGCTCGGTGATATCCACCGCCATGACACAGACATCCAGCGGCTTGCCGCCGGCGTCGCGGGAGATGGGGAACTTGGTCCGCATATAGGTGCGCGCCGCCTCGCCGTGGCCGACCCGCACCAGGTCGTGGACCACATCACTCTCGGCGAAGGTCTCCAGCGCCGCATCAACATCGGCCGGCAGGTGGGCGGCCACCAGCTCATCCACCCGGTGGTGGGCCAGCTCATCCTCACCGATACCGAACGCCTCCAGAAATGAGCGGCTGGCGGCGTGGATGTGACCCCCACTGTCGCGGATATAGATCAGCAGCGGCGCATGCTCCAGTATCCCCTGCAGCTCCCAGGCGAGGCGCTTGATGGGACCGCCGAAGTGGCCGCTCAGCCGGTAGACCAGCACCGTGGCCAGTGCCAGCAGCACCAGCAGCAACCCCCCCAGATAGAGCCAACCCCGGTGGAGCGAGCGCAGGGTTCGCTCTTTGGCAATGCCCACCCGAATCACCCCCAACACCTCATCACGGTAACCGCCGCGGTAGGGGATCGCCACATCCTTGACGTGGATGTCGTCGTGCATCAGCTCCTGGATCACCCGCTGCTCCCCGCTGAGGGTCCGAAGCGCCTGCTCCATCGCCGCATCGCTCAGGCGGGTGTCGTTGAAGCTGGGATCGCTGTGGGCGATCACCATCCCCTGTGGATCGCTGATGAGGATATAGGCGATCTGCGGCTGCGCCTCGGCCAGCTCCTCCACCAGCAGCCGCGCCTGGTACTTGCCGGAGAAGCTGATACGGTTGAGTGAGTCGCCCAACACCTGCGTCAGCGCCGAGGTCAACTCATCCTCACCGCGGTCCACCACATGCTGATAATAGAGCCCCACGGCGCTGAACACCGCCAGCAGCAGTACGAAGATCAGCCCGCCGAACAGCAGCGCTATCTTACGGTCGATATGGGCCAGCCGCCCGGTATAAACACTCCCCTCTTCGCTCATGCGCCTCAGTCGAACATTTTCAGTTGTCCTGCCCACTCGGGATGGGCCGAGGACCAGGGTTTATCGAAGCCGTCGGGCAGCGGACCGTGCCAGCTAGTAAAGTGCTCGATCGTCTCGACCGTCACTGGGAAAGCGGGGATCTGCACATGCCGCGGCACCGTCTCGCCCGCGAGCAGGCGGTACCCCAAGCGCAACGCCAGCTCCCCCATGGGGCCGCAGAACTGCGCCGAGTCGATACGCAGCGGACTGCCGTTGCCGATCCCCGCCACCGCGCGCGGATCACCGTCCACACTGGCGACGAAGATCTCGTCCCGCCCCGCCGCCTGCAGCTGCTCGACCACACTCATGCCGCCACCGTCATTGACCGTAAAGACCACATCCACCGAGCCCTCGTCGGGGAAATCGCGCACAATCGCACGCCCCGCCTCGGCCCCGCTGCGGGGCTCCACCGCACGGTAACTGGCGACCCGCTCAAAGGACTGCTTGTTGGCCTTGAGCGCGTCGAAAAAACCATCCACCCGCTCCACGGTGGAGGAGACGTGGGGGTACTCCACCAACACCAGGCGGATACGCTGACGGGAGGGGAAGTTGGCCGCCACATACTCGCCGCCGAGGTAGCCGGCCTGGTAGTTATCGCTGGTGATGTAGGAGGCGAGCTCTCCGCCGCGGATATACTGGTCATAGGCCACCACCGGAATGCCGGCACGGTTAGCCGCCTGCAGCGCCTTGGCCAGCGCCGCATTGTCGGTGGGCTGGACGATGATAAGGTCCACCGACTGCTCCACCAGACGCCGCATCTGGTGGATCTGCTTCTCGATCCCCTCGGCGCCATCACCGGCGACGAACGGCAGCAGCTCCACACCACGCTCCCCCATCAGCGCCGCATCGATATTGAGTCGCCGCGCCTCGGCCTCCAGGCCGTTGCGCATCGCCACCTGACCGGGGATATTCATCGACCAGTAGAGCACCCCCACCCGATAGGGCTCAAGCTCCGCCGCCGGCCCGGCTCCCGCCAGTGGCGGCAGGCAGAGCGCCAGCGCCAGCAGCAGCCGATTCACCCAGCGAAGCATAATCAGGGATTGACCACCGTCAGACCCAGCGACTGCCAATTCTGCATACCGCCGCGGTAGTACTTAATCTTCGCCGCCGGGTAGCCCAGGCTCAGCAACTTGCGGATCGCCGCGGGCGACTGCCCGCACCAGATGCCGTTACAGAACATCACCAGGGTCTTGGCGTAGGAGAAGTCGAGCACATCCATGCCCATGACACCGAAGTGCTCCTCCATGATCTCCCGCGCCCGCTGGTTGTCACGAAACTCGGTAAAGGGGATATTCGTCGCTCCGGGCAGGGTACCGCGGGCCACCCAGGTGGGGGTACGGCTATCGATAATGAGCAGCGAATCGTCGCCGTTGGAGGCCTGGACCAGGTAGTCGATCATCTCCAGCGTACCGATAGTCTCCACCGCGTGGGGGGCAAACGGGTGCATCGGCTGAATCTTGCCCTGATTGGTGCGCTGGTAGAGCGGAGCGATGCGGTTGTCCGGATCCTGATCGCGCATCAGGGTCACCTTCTCCCCCTTGTGCATCACCTCGACGCTGTAGAGGTCGGTCGAGATCATCACCCGCTTATCCTGCTCCTCGGCAAGCGTGGAGAAGGAGACCAGAGCGGCCAGCAAGAGTACCCATCGTTTCATTACTATTCCCCTAAACAAAAGGGGAAAAATAACACCGCCCCGCACTGGCAGCAATCGTTTTCCCGCCACCATCCGGCAGCACATACGCACGCCACTCGCGCAGAGCGGTCGATTTACACCCCGGCAAAAGGGTCGGGATTCCCATCTTTCGCACTGGAACAGCGTCCAGGCAGCGAGTAGACTAAAAGCACACTCGCGACGACAGGATCCCCCGTGGACAGCGCAGACTCTGCCCCGCCACTGCACCGCACGCCGGTCTTCCTATTAGGGCTGGGGGAGCGGCTTACAGAACGCATCGAGCAGACCCTCCGCCAGGCGGGGATGAGTCGCGTCACCCCACTCGGTGGCGACAAGCCGCTGGAGTCGCTGCTCTACCAACTCGCCCAGCAGGGGGACGAACTGCCCGCGCTGGTGCTGCTCGATGAAGCGGCGCTACCGCTGGCGCCGTCACTGGCGCAGCGGCTGCGTCAATTGAGCGAAGCGGGGAGACTGGCGTTGATCCAGCTCGGCCACACCATCCAGCCCGCCACGGCGGAGGAGGCGGGCTATCTCGATGCCATCCGGATCGACGCCGACAGCGACTGCGACGACGATCTGGGCCGGCGCCTGCTGATGGCCATCCAACTGCTCCACGAACGGCGGCTGCGTCTGGCACAGCAGAAGGCGTTTCGCGCCCGCCTGGCCCAGCACCGCATCACCGAGGCGAGGCTCAACTACCTCGCCGCCCACGACGAGTTGACCGACCTGCCCAACCGCCAGAGCTTCGAGAGCGCCCTGGACAAGGCACTTCTACTCGGCGCCCGGCGGCAACTCCCCCACGCCCTGCTCTTCCTCGATCTGGACCGCTTCAAACTGCACAACGACGCCGCCGGCCACGGCAGCGGCAACCACCTGCTGCGAACCGTTGCCAACCGCCTGCGCAGCGCCCTACCGGCGGAGTATCCGCTGGCGCGCATCGGTTCCGACGAGTTCGCGGTCCTGCTGGAGGGGGCCGACGAGTCAGAGGCGACCCGCACCGCCGAACAGCTGCGCCGGCAGGTGGCCGGGATCGAGCCGGACGCCGAGCAGATCGTCTACCACGTGGCGGCCAGTATCGGTCTGACCCTGATCCCGCCCGGCACCACCTCCGGAGCGAGTCAGGCGCTGGCCCGCGCCGAGCAGGCCTGTTATGTCGCCAAGACCCGCGGCGGTAATGCGGTACACACCTTCAGCCAGGAGGACGACATCCTCCACCACCTGCGCGAAGACATGCACTGGGCACAGCCTATCCGCCAGGCACTGGCCGACGACCAGCTCTTTCTCGCCTATCAGCCGATCCTCGACGTGCGCACAAACCGCATCGACCACTACGAAGCGCTGGTACGCATCCCACAACAGCTCGGCGGTGACGACCAGTCGGCCCGCTTCATGCTCGCCGCCGAACGGCTCGGACTGGCCCGCCAGGTGGATCTCTGGGTGGTGGACAAGGCCATCGACTACCTCGCCGCCAGCGCCAATACCACCCTTTCGCTGGGGGTCAACCTCTCCAGCCACGCCTTTCAGGAGCGGGAGCTGCTGCCGCGGCTACAGCGCAAGATCGAAAGCGCCGGCATCGACCCGACCCGCCTGACCTTTGAGATCACCGAAACCTCGGCGATCATGAATTTCGCCGACACCCGACGCATGGTCCATGCACTGCGCGAGTTGGGCTGCCGCTTCGCCCTGGACGACTTCGGCTCCGGCTTCAGCACCTACCACTACATCAAGCAGTTTCCCATCGATGTGCTCAAGATCGACGGCTCATTCATCGTCAACATCACCCGCGACCGCGAAGACCGCGCTATCGTGCAGTCGATGATCGAGATCGCCCACAGCCTGGGTAAGGAGGTGGTGGTCGAGTTCATCGAGGATGCCGAGACACTGGAACTACTCATCCAGATGGGCATGGACCACGCCCAGGGGTTCTACATCGGCAAGCCCACCGTCAACCCCGCGATCCAGCCCGCAGCCAACGACAAGGAGCCGCCGGCATGAACTTTCCCAGCCAGCACTCGCCCCTCACCATCGATGACCTGCTCCAGGGCGATCACCAGCTCGCCTCGCCCCCCGAGGTCTACGCCCGACTGAGCCGGTTGCTGGAACAACCGGATACCTCCCTCGACATGCTCGGCTCGGTCATCGAGCACGATCCGGCCCTCAGCGCCCGCCTGCTCAGGCTGGCCAACAGCGCCTTCTTTGCCCTGCCGGGCCAGGTGGAGAGTATCAGCGAGGCGGTGAGTATCGTGGGGATACGAGAACTCCGCGATCTGGTACTGACCACGGAGGTGATTCAGCGCTTCGACAACGTGCCCGAAGACCTGATGGACATCTACAGCTTCTGGCGCAGCAGTCTGCGCTGCGCCGTGCTCAGCCGCCAACTCGGCACCCTTTTGCCGCAACGCCGACAAGCGGAGTCGCTCTTTCTTGCCGGACTGCTACACGACATCGGCCATCTGGTGATCTACAGCAAACTGCCCGAGGCGGGTCGCAAGGCGCTACTCGAACACCGCCACCGTAAGATCCCGCTGGAGCAGGCCGAGCGCACCATACTCGGTTTCGACTACGCCCAGGTCGGGGCGGCGCTGGCCAGGCAGTGGGCGCTGCCGGAGCAGCTGATCAGCACCATCGGCAACCACCCACACCCGCAACAGGCCGAGCGCTTCAAGCAAGAGGCGCTGCTGGTCCACCTGGCCCGCCGGCTTAGCCAACTCCAGAGCTTCGACCCGGCCCGGGCAGCCGGCCTGCTCAAGGAGGAGGCGCCGCTATGGCAACAGGCGGGGCTGGAGACGACACAGCTCTCCGCCCTGCTTGTAGAGGCGGAGCAGGCCTACGGCGCCAGCCTCGCCCTGCTGCGCTGAACCGGCTCAGGCCAGCTTGACCCGAACCACACTCATCACCTCCATCGCGAACCCGGCCACCTGCACCGTGTCGGGGTAGTAGGTGAGATTGACCCGCTGCCCCGCCAGACTGCGATAGCGCTGCTGGCGCTTGTAGCGAAACGGCGTATCACAGCCCTCGATCATCAGGGTGTTGATCACCCACTCCCCCTCCTGACGCTGCACATGGGAGCTGACCTTGCGCATCTGCGAGTGGATGAGCTTACGGTGGCGCTTGAGCAAACCGTCGGCACTGCTGCGCATCGCCCGCCTCCTATTTATCCCACATCACCGGCTCCTGCTGCGCCTGCGCCGCCTGCAAAAGCGCGATCAGCGGCGCGGCCCGCCGCGCCAGCGGCACCGGCGGCTCCTCCTCATCCGTATCCGGCGGCTCCGCTGCCGGCGCTTGAGCGGAGAGCGCCTCCTCGAGCGCAGCCAGTGCGCCGGGAATATCCTCCGGCATGAGCGCCCCCGGCACACTGCCGCTGTGGCCCATCATGTGTAACAGCTCCAGCGCCACATCACCGAACATGGTGATATCGGCATAGGGTTTGGTACGAAAAGTGATCAGCATGCAACCTCGCTTTATTAGTCGTAGCGCACCAGGGCAACCGCATACTTTGTCATCGCTGGTGTAAGCCCTTGATTTACGGTCGTCTGCCGCAAGGACGCGGCAGTCGAGCCTCCAGGGAGGGATTCA
>JBNJGC010000036.1:0-17875 GCA_051747405.1 Pseudomonadota bacterium | reverse complement strand
AATTCGCGATGAATAATAAACTTGAAAAACGATTTAACGAGTTGTCGGAAGAGCATCAGGCACTGATGTCTAGTAAGGCAAGGCGAAACACATCTTTCGCATCAGGTGAGTTTGTCGATGATGAGCTTTTCACATCGTGGAAAGTAAAAGTTCGAAATTTATTATCCCTCGCGTGCGGGGAGTCATCTCAGCACTTTCAGGAGTATGTAAAAGCTGAGCAACCGATGACACTAGAGTCTAACCATGGTGTCGCAAAAAGGCTTGGAGCCGTATTTAGTGCGATCAAAGATGATTTTCAAGGAGGGTATCTCAATTCAGTCAGAAACTTGGTTCAAGCAGAGGTGTTTGATAGTGAGCTAGAACAAGCTCAAGAGTTACTTGATAATGGTTATAAATTAGCTTCAGCGGTTGTAGCGGGTGTGGTTCTCGAAACAGCACTAAGAGAGTTGTGTGATCAAGAAGGTATATCTCACGGCAAGCTCGACAAAATGAATTCAGACTTAACGAAATTAGGAAAATACAATAAATTGCAACAAAAACGTATAACTGCATTGGCAGATATTAGAAATAGCGCTGCTCATGGCAAACCAGAGGGGTTTTCCGAAGCTGATGTTAAGTCGATGATTAGAGATATTGAAGGAATGCTTGCAAGCTTTTTGATATAACGAATAAGGTTAGATTGTGAGGGCGAAGAGAACCACAATCTGAGCCGATTGTTGAGCCCACAACGTAAGAAAAGGGGTCGTAGCCCTTAATGTATGGAATCTCGTCGTCTTGGCGCGAGAGGCGATAGATAAACCGAAACGCCAGGTAGCCGTGTTAGCTCAAGGCCGTCGCCTTTGCTTGGCAAAGTTTTGGCGTCAAGGGTGCCGACGCTGGATGGGGCAGCCTGGCCTACGAACTGTTTACGCCTAAGTAAGCAACATTCGGGTCGTAGCCGAAAGGCACATACTTAAGCAAGCGGTTCGTCATTCCCGCATGACTGTAGCGAGAATCCAGCCGTCAGAGACCTGGATTCCGGCCAAAACCATGCCGGAATGACGGCTTCGATATGCTGTTTACGCTTAAGTGAGCAACATGCGGGCGTTGCCCTTAACTTGAGGGGGTAACTGTATGGGCACAGGGACTGGTGGCGGAGGGTTCGGCCAACGCCTTGGTGGCCTATGTTGGGAAAGCATTGGCAGGGTCACTTGAGTGTGGCAAGGTTGGTTGGGTGTCCAGGGTGGGCACCCCTGTTGCTCTACCATAGGTTATAAATGTTTTTCGTCTACCTGTTTTTCTTCGCCAATCTGCTGTTCTGCCTAGCCTATGTGGTGCGCGATATGCTGTGGCTGCGCGCTATCACTATTTGTGCCGCCAGTTGTACACTGCCGTACTTTTATTTCCAGTCCGAGCCCTTGTACTCTGCTATGGGTTGGCAGCTGGCCTTTATCGTCATCAATGCCGTCAATCTGACCGTCTTGTTGCTGGAGCGTCGTCCGCTGCCGCTGACCAAGGAGCAGCGTTGGTTGCATGAGCATATCTTCCGTTCGATGAACGCCAGGGAGATGGTCCGTGTTCTGAACGACGGTCGGCGACACTCTCTTGAGGCGGGTGAGGTTCTGGTCCGAAGAGGCGAACATATCAAAAGGTTGATATTGTTGATTGACGGTCAAGCAGAGGCGCGTGTGGACGGGCACTTTAAGGCGACGCTGCAGCCGGGAGACTTTGTCGGTGAGATGAGCTTCGTGACTGGAGAGCCGACCAGCGCCGATGTGGTGGCTCGCTCGCACACCGAGTATATAGTTTGGGACAGTGACGTCATCCAGACGCTTTTCGGTCGTCATCCGGATATCAAGGATTCCATGCACGGTATTCTCGGCATGGACATGGCCCGCAAGCTGGCGCGTCGCTCGCCGGTCCTGGCCTCGGCCGCCGGTTGAGTTCGGCCCATGCCTTCGGCAAGAAGATGAATGAGCAGAAATAATCTATTTGAAGCGATTCCCGACACCTTCACGGATGAGCTGTTTGAGGATCTGGTGGCAGGCGGTGGCGTGCGGGTGGAGCGGATTCTTTCGCAGGGTCATCGCTCGCCGGCTTCGGGCTGGTATGACCAGAATGAGAATGAGTGGGTAGTGGTGTTGCAGGGGGCGGGGAAGGTTGTTTTTGAGGATGGCGGCGAGGTGTTGTTGTCGCCGGGGGATTATCTGAATATCCCGAAGAATGTGAAGCACCGGGTGGCGTGGACCGAGCCGGATGCTGTGACGGTTTGGTTGGCGGTGTTTTATCCGTAGTATGCGCCGGGAAACCTTGCCCATCCTATAGCCGTTAATTCGCGGCTGGAAGCCGCACCTACCCGACCATCAGATAATCCTTTCCCTCGACATAACCCATTGCCTGCAGGTCCTGGGCGATAAGTTCACGTGCGCCGTGGTTGCTGACGTAGCTGAGGACGAAGGGTTTCTCTTCTTGTGCCAGCCACTCCGGCGCCACGACGCGGGCGCCGTTGATGATGTTGCCGATCTTGTTGGGGTCGATGTCGATCCAGGCAGCCGGCTGGAAACCGTGTTGCAACAGTTTGGCGACCCGTTTTCGGGTGTTGCGCCCGGCGCCCCAGAAGGCGAGCGGTCGGCCCTGGTTGAGGCGCGGGTCTTGCGCTAGGTAGTGGGCGCGGATGGTGTCGAAGGCTTCGCGGCGGTAGCGACCGTCGGTGCGGGTGAGTCGTTCGCCGCTGTCGCGCCAGTGCAGCAGGGTCTCTGGCAGTTTGGCCATGCGGTGGCCGCGCTGGTGCAGGCGCAGTAGCAGTTCGTAGTCTTCGGGGAAGTCGCCGTCGCGGTAGCCGCCTGCGTCGATCACCACCTGGCGGCGGAACATCACCGAGGGGTGGGCGATGGGCAGCTCAACGTAGATGTTGTGGGCGATGGTTTCGGGGCTGAGGCAGCTGTTTTGCCAGCGGATGTATTCGTGGAAACCGTCGAGGATCAGCTCTTCGGGGAAGAGGCTGACGCGACTGCCGACCAGGTCGATGTGCGGGTTCTCGTTGAGGAAACCGAACTGTTTTTCCAGTCGCTCGGGCTCCATCAGGTCGTCGGCGTCCATGCGCGCGACAATGGGGCTCTCACACTGGGCCAGGGCGCTGTTCATGGCGCCGACCACCCCTTGGCGACCGGGCTGGATGAGCCGGATGCGGGGGTCGCATTGCATGCGTTGGCGGACGATTTCGGCGGAGTGGTCGTCGCAGCCGTCGTCCACGGCGATCAGGGTGAAATTCTCGAAGGTCTGGTGCTGGATGGTGTCGAGGGTCTCTTCCAGGGTGTGCGCCGCGTTGTAGAACGGCAGCAGGACCGCAAGCTCGCTGGTGGTATCGTGCATGGCTAGCGGATGACGATGGTGAGCAGCCCCGCAGCGATGGCGAGAAGGAAGGTGCCCATCACCTTCCAGGCCATGGCGTGGCCGCAGATGAAGGTGACCAGCAGCCCCTTTACCAGGGTGTTGACGCTGGCGGCGATGACAATGGCCAGTACCGCCACTTCGTCGTTCAGTGCGCCGCGGGCCATGCGTGAGATGGAGAGGGTTATGGCGTCCACGTCGGTGATGCCGGAGACGGCGGCGACGGCGTAGAGACCAGCATCGCCGAACCATTCCTGAAACAGGTTGGCCAGCAGCAGCACCGCCACCAGCAGCAGGCCGAATTTGAGCGCAGGGAGTAGCTCGAAGGGGTTCTGGATCGAGACCGTTCGGATCGACTCGCCCGTCTGGCGGGAGAAGAGCAGCAGCGGCACGCTGGCGTAGCTGATCGCCATCATCACCACCAGCGGCATCACCAGGTCGGGCAGCAGGGCGCGGTTGACCACCGAGACCTCCAGCAGCATGCGCGGGAACATGGTGCCGGCGGCGAGGATCACCCCGGCGGCGAGCAGCGAGTGGGCGCCGGGGTTGTGGCGCCCCAGTTTGGCGAAACTGAGGGTCACGGCGGTGGAGGAGGCCAGGCCGCCGAACAGCCCGGTCATCACCAGACCGCGGCGGCTGCCGGCGATCTTCACGGCAAAGTAGCCGGCGAAGGAGATCCCGGCGATGAGTACCACCATCCACCAGATCTCGTAGGGGTTGAGCGCCTGCCACGGGCCGTAGCCCTGGTTGGGCAGGATCGGCAGCAGTACCACCGAGATCAGTAGCATCTTGAAGATGGCGTAGAGCTCGCGCTGCTCCATCTTCTGCAGCCAGCCGTGGAGCACCGGTTTGAGCCCCAGCAGGGTGGCGGTGATCACGGCGGTGGCGCCGGCCACGGTGGTGTAACCGTGGGCGGCCATCGCCCCGAGGACGAAGGTGAGCAGGGCGGCGGAGGGGGTGGTGATGCCGTAGTCCTGATCCTGGCGCGACTCGAGCACATGGGCGGTGACCACCAGAGCGGCGAAGGCGAGAAAGGCGGCAGCCAGTAGTTCCGGGCCGATTTCGTTGGCCAGCAGGCCCCAACTGGCGCCTAGCAGGCCGATGATGCCGAAGGTGCGCAGCCCGCCCAAGCGACGCCCCTCGCCCACCTCGCGCTCGTGCCAGCCGCGCTCCACACCGATGAGCAGCCCAAGCGCCAGAGCTACCGCGAGTCGTTCAAATATCTCCATACCTGGAGTTTACTGGTTTGTACCGGTCTGTGCATTCACCCGGACAAGCGTCACCGGCGCCGGGTATAATGGACCGATGAACGAAAACATCCTCAAATGGCGGAAAAAACTGCCCAAGCTGCTGCTGGAGTTGCTGGTTTTCCTGCTGCTGCTGTTGGCGCTGGAGGCGTTTCTGACCCGCGATGCGGTCAGCGGCAGGGCGCCGCTGTTTACCGCCGAGACGATACAGGGTGAGGCCTTCGACCTGCGCCAGCTGCGCGGGCAGCCGTCGGTGATCCACTTCTGGGCCACCTGGTGTCCGGTCTGTGAGTTGGAGCAGGGGACGATTGATAGCCTCGCTGCCGACTACCCGTTCATCAGCGTGGCAATGCAGTCGGGCGAGCCTGCTGAGGTGGTGGCCTATCTTGATGAGCAGGGGGTGGACTACCCTGTGGTGAATGACCCTGACGGGGTGATGGCCAGGCGTTACGGGGTCAGCGGTGTTCCGGCCACCTTCATCCTCGACGCCGGCGGCGAGGTGCGCTTTGTCACCCGCGGCTATACCAGTGGTCTGGGTTTGCGCCTGCGGTTGTGGTGGGCCGGCGTGGCGGGATAGTGCAACTGCACTATTCCCAGAGTTGAAGAGGGTTCTTAATGTAGCTTGGTTCAGCCGGGATAACCGAAGGGGTGGGTGATGGGGACGTCCAGTGGGTATCAGATGTGGGTGCCGCTCAGCCGTCTTGGCCTCGGGCTTGCTTTTCTGCTCCTTGCTGTGGCGGTGCAGGCCCAGCAGGGGCTGAGCCGGGCCGAGGTGAAGAAGTACTTGCAGACCCGTATTGAGGTGGCGGATCTGCAAAATGAGTACAAGGCGAATGCCGACCAATACGACAATGTAGTGCAGGCCTTCTACCGCGCCCGGGGCCGACTGGTGGTCGAGCGGGGTTATGCCAGCGCGGAGGCCTTCGATGAGATGAAGCAGCGCATCTGGGCCGCCTATGGCAGCATGGACGAGTATGAGGAGATTGAGCGGCGGATCCGTGAGCGCCAGCGCAAGAGCAATGGCGAGGATGGTAAGGGGGACGCCGAGGCGCAGAAACCCAAACGGCGTGGCCAGTTCAGCGAGGAGGAGAAGCGGCGCCGGATGCTCGCCCATATCGACCAGCTGCCCATCAGCGAAGAGCAGAAAAAGGTGATGCTGGCGCAGCTGGAAGCGATGCCGCGTCGCACCGAACTGCACCGGCAGATACAACAGGATTCGCAGCGGGCGGAAAAGCGGCGTTTAACGTTTGAGCAGGTCCAGACGCAGCACGAGCGTGAACGCATGGCGCAACTGGAGCGGAATCGTGCCGACTGGCCCGCGGTGCGCCACTACCGTGATACCATCGATGCGATCGTGGACTGGTACAACGGCAATACGGACAAGCGACCGGTGGTGAAATAGCGACGATAAATGGCTGGCCAGGGAGGGGGTGTCGGGGGAGAGGTAGTTATGGGCCACTTGGATCAACAGATCAGCGACTTTTTGCTTGAGGTGCATGCAAGCAGCCGTGAGTTGGAGCCGCTCGCCTTTCAGCGCCGAACCCTCGACCGGATCAGGGATGCGCTCGACTTCGATTTTGCCATCTGGGGCGCCGGCGACGGCCAGGAGCGCCATGTCCATACCGCCACCATCGTCGATCAGGACCCCAACCTTTTCGCCACCTGGGAGCCGGTCAAACACGAAGACCCCTTTGCCAACCTGGTGATCGGCAACACCGGTCGCACCTGGGCCCTGGACGATCTGCCCGCCCCGGCGCTGGAGACCCGCGCCTACAACGAACACTGGCGCCGCTATGATGCGCGGCAGATGCTCTCCACCATGGAGCTGGACCCGCAGACCGGGTTGCACGTGTTCGTTACACTCTGCCGCGACAGCCGGCGTCTGCTCTACACGGAGCGCGAGCGCCAACTCAAGGGGCTGGTGACGCGCCACCTCTTCCTCGCCGCCCGGCACAATGAGCGCTTCGCCCTGCTGCGCCATGCCGACCCGGCGGGTGTGGCGATCGTCGATTGGCGCGGGCGGGTTCACAGCAGCATGGGTGAGTTTTCCGATCTGCTCGCCCAGGAGTGGGGCGCATCCGCGCGCAGACAGCTGCCGCTGGAGCTGGCCGACCTGCGGCGTGGCTGCCACCGCGGTCGGCACGTCCAGCTGAGCTTCATCCCGCTGGGGGACCGCTTCATCGCCAAGGCCGAGCCGTGTTCTCCCTTGGCGCTGCTCTCCGGGCGTGAGCGTGAGATCGCCCAGGGCTATGCCCGCGGCCTGTCGCATAAAGAGGTGGCGCGGGCGCTGGCGATCTCCCCCAATACCGTGCGCAACCACCTGCAGAGTATCTATCGCAAACTGCACATCCGCGACAAGACCGCGCTGGCACTGCTGTGCCGTGACTGAAGGGAGGGATTCACGGCGTACAGTAAATCAAGGGCTTACACTAGCTGTACGCGGGGTATTGTGTAAGTATGCGCTCACCCTGGAGTTGTGGAAATATTTAACGCCCTGGCGTTACGACTCTGATATACTCACCGTTCCGGCGCGCTTTCGGTCAGCGCCAGTCTCACACTCGAAGCATTCCGCTGTGTGTTAGAACCTCAAACCCCCATCCGCCTGGACCGTAACGTTTCATCGTCAGGTCGGAGTTCAGGAGTACTATCCAAACATGTCTTTTGACCAACTCGGCCTTTCGGCCGACATTCTTCGTGCCGTGGCCGAACAGGGCTACACTCAACCCACCCCGATTCAGCAGCAGGCGATCCCGGTGGTGCTGCAGGGGCGCGATCTACTCGCCGGCGCCCAGACCGGTACCGGCAAGACGGCCGGCTTTACCCTGCCGCTGCTGGAGCGGCTGAGCCAGAACGCCCCCCCGAAGGGGCAGCGTCCGGTGCGTGCCCTGGTGCTCACCCCCACCCGTGAGCTGGCCGCTCAGGTGGGCGAGAGCGTTGAGAATTACGGTAAACACCTGTCGTTGCGCTCGGCGGTGGTCTTCGGCGGGGTCAAGATCAACCCGCAGATCGACAAGCTGCGTCGCGGCGTGGATATTCTGGTGGCGACCCCCGGACGGTTGCTCGACCACGCCCAGCAGAAGACCGTGGATCTCTCACGCGTCGATATACTGGTGCTGGACGAGGCCGACCGCATGCTCGACATGGGGTTCATCCACGATATCCGCCGCGTCCTCAAACTGTTGCCGAGCAAGCGCCAGAATCTGCTCTTCTCCGCCACCTACTCGGCGGAGATTAAGCGGCTGACCCAGGACCTGCTACACGACCCGGCACTGGTCGAGGTGGCGCGCCGCAACACCGCTGCCGAGACGGTGGCGCAGCGGGTCTATCCGGTGGACAAAGGGCGCAAGCGCGAGCTGCTTTCACACCTTATCGGCAGCAACGACTGGCAACAGGTGCTGGTCTTTACCCGCACTAAACACGGTGCCAACCGCCTGGCCCAACAGCTGGAGAAGGATGGGTTGAGCGCCGCAGCGATCCACGGCAACAAGAGCCAGGGGGCGCGGACACGGGCGCTGGCCGGCTTCAAGGGCGGTGAACTGCGGGTGTTGGTCGCCACCGACATCGCCGCTCGCGGGCTGGACATCGATCAGCTGCCCCATGTGGTCAATTTCGAGCTGCCCAACGTGGCGGAGGACTATGTTCACCGCATCGGACGGACCGGGCGTGCCGGTAATGAGGGGGAGGCGATCTCTCTGGTCTGTGTAGATGAACTCAAGCTGTTGAGCGATATCGAGCGGCTGTTGAAGCGTGAGATCCCGAAAACCATCCTGCCCGGCTACGAAGTGGACCCCAGTATCCAGCCCGAGCCGATTCAGAACGGACGCGGTGGCCGGCAGAAGCCGGCGGGTCGTGGCGGTCCGCGCGGCGAGGGCGGCAAACGCCAGGCAAAGCCCGGCGCAAAGCGTCGCGGTAAGCCGCAGGGCAAGCGTCAGTCCGGCCCTGGCGGGGAGGCGGCCAAAGGCGGTGCCCCACAGGGTAGAAAAAACGGCGCCGGCAAGCGCCGCAGCGCAAAGCGTGAAGAGGTGTCGGCGCTACTGGGCGGCTAAATAGGAGTTCCGAATGCCAGATCACTTTGCCGTTACGAGGTGCCCACACGCCTGCCAGGACACGCAGTGAATACATCCCTGTATGCTCGGCGACCGCGTCCCTGCGGTCGACGGTCCTGTCAGGCGTGTGGGAACCTCTCAAGTGTACTGGTATTCGGATCGCTTATTTAGGCGGGGCCGGCAATCCCTCCCGCAGGGACGGCGGGGGCTGTTTGACTGCGGGTGAAAATGGGCAGAGACTCAAGGGTATGCGTGTATTTACGCATTCTCTCTACACCGACCCTGGGGGCGCTTATGACACAGAAGAATCCGGACAAGGGCTATGTCGCCATACTCGGCTGGAGCCTCAACGCCATCAATGCCATCGACCAGTTCGATCGCCGCTATGTCATCGTCGCACCCAAGTGGGCGCAGGAGTATGCCGAGGATAACGACATCCCCTTCATCCCCTGGGATTTCGAGCGGCTCAATGAGCGTTCGATGGAGATCGCCGAGGTGCTCAAGGAGGAGGGGGTGGATGTGGCCATCCCGCTGTTCGAGGAGACGGTGGAGTGGGCCGGGGCGATCAACTCGGTGTTGCTGGGTAACCCCCGGTTGATGGGGCAGTCGCTGCTCTTCCGTGACAAGGCGCTGATGAAGCGCCGCGCCCAGCTGGGCGGGATACGTGTCGGGATCTTCGAGGAGGCTCACGACAAGGGGGATGTGATCCACTTTCTCCAACGGGTCAACCAGGCGCTGCTCAAGCTCGACGGTGACCCCAATGATCCGATCCACCTCAAGGCCTTCGACAAAGCGGGCTGTCTCGGCCATCGGGTGATTCGCACCCCGGATGATGTGACCAACATCCCCGATGAGGAGTTTCCGGCCCTGATGGAGAGCCACCTGGATGGCTGGGAGTTTGCCGTCGAGGCCTTCATCAAGGATCGCAAGATCCACTTTCTCAACATCTCCGAATATGTCTCGCTGGGCTACTCGGTCTTCGTGCCCGCCACCCCCGATCTGGAGAAGTGGCGCCCGCGGGTGGTCGAAGAGATCGAGAAGCTGATCGAGACCTTCGATATCGACTTCGGCTTTATCCATCCGGAGTACTTCGTCACCAGTGACGGCAAGATGTACTTCGGCGAGGTGGCCTACCGCCCACCCGGCTTTAACGCCTTTGAGCTGATCGAGCGGGCCTACGGCTTCAGCGCCTATCAGGGGCTGGTGCTGATGTTTGACCCCAAGACCACGGATGAGGAGATCGAGGCCTTCTTCCCCAAGGAGGTGGTCGACGCCAAGGGGCATGCGGGCTGTTTCGGCGTCTACCCCCGGCGTCGGGTCATCAGCGAGCTGCGTATTCCGCCGGAGACGGAGAATGACCCCTATTTCGAATTCCACGAGCTGCAGGCGCCGATGCAGAACAAGGTGCCCAAGCGTAGTGCCTTCGGCACCCACTGGGGCCTGTGCTACTTCTTCGGTGACGACCCCTACCGCATGCGCGAGCTGCTCAAAGCGCAAGAAGAGCTGGACTTCTACATCTGAGCCGATTGATGACGGATTCGACATCGCAACCGCTCGACGCGGCGCAGCAGCGCGCCTTGCTGGAAGAGAAGCTGGAGCACGCTCTGGTGCAGTTGGAGCAGGCGCGCCCCTTTGCCCGACCGCGCTACCAAAGCGCCGTGTTGGAGCTGGCCGGGCGTCTGTTACAGCAGGAGCAGGGTTTGCCCACGCTCTACCACCTGGCACCGCGGCTGGATGCCGCCGGGCTGTTTGTCGGCACCGACTGGGAGTATCCCGCCATGCTGCTGCCGGCGTTGGTGCGCCATACCCTGGAGCAGGCCGACCGGCAGACGTTGGTGCTGGAGTGTTTGAGCCAGCTGCGTCTGTTGGCGATCGCCAATCGCAGCGCGGTCCATCCGGGAGTGACGGCGGAGCAGGCTCGCCACTTTCTCACCCAGGTACTCGCCCTCAATCTCAACCAGCTCTTCGCCACTGGGGATGAGTCCAGCCGTGTGCGCCAGGGGGCGCTGGGCGAGGCGGTGGAGCGGCTGTTCGCCTTTTTGCTCGAACACATCGGTTACGAGAATATCCTCGGCAGCCTGATCGATGAGATCTGGCGCATCCTGGCACAACGCCCCATCCAGCTGCACCACGTCAAGGCGATGGTAACCCAGATCGCCGTGGCGATGGCCGCGGGGGCGAGCGATTTGGGCGAGGCGCGGCTGGGGGCGGATCGCTTGATCAGCGCGCTGTTCGGCCCCACCCAGGGCTGCCTGGATGACCCCGGTATGGTGACCTACTGCGAGCGTCTGCAGGTGATGGATCTGCCGACACTGCAGCAGGAGGCCTACGGCTTCGCCCGCGGCATGCACGACACCGGACTGGTCTCCGACTACCACGCCCGCTTCGTCCGCTGGCTGCTGGAGAACGAACAGAGCCAATTGATCCCCGATGCGCTGGGGCTGAGCAGTACCGGCCTGGATGTGTTGCGCACCTATCAGGAGCTGGTCCATCGCCTGATCGAGGAGGCGATCCATCCGCAGACGGCGCAGAGCGTCTACGCCCTGGCGATGCTGTTGGAGCGGGGGATTCTCTATTCGCCTCCTATCGCCCCGGGACTGTGGCGCCAGCTTGGACTGCGGCTGTCGGCAAAGAACGAGGCCACCCTGCAGGCCGCCTTCGGAGACGCACTGCCGCCGCGGGCCCACCTGCTGGCCGGGGTGATCGCCATCCTGGGGCAGCCGCTCGGGGTGGGGCAGGGAAACAACCCCACCTGTCAGTCGGCGCGGGCGCTCTCCATGTGGTCCTACAACGACCCGGACTACCTGCTCCATTTGATCGCCCAGGCGGGCCGCTTCGACGGTATCCTGATGCATTTTGAGGGCCAACCCATCGCCTCGGCCGAGCTGCCGGCGGGACTGGCGCGCAATATTCCGCTGGATACCGATCCGGTCTCTATGCTGCTGGTACCGCACCTGGACCGGATCTATAGCGAGATGGGGCGACTCTGTCAGGGGCGTGAGGAGGATCCGCACCGCTGGATCAATCCTGAGTTTCACGGTTGGTGGGTGGGGCGCGAGTTTGTCATCGCTGTGGATGTGGGCAGCGGCAAGCTGAAGGATTACGATGCCTACCTGCACCACTTCTACAGCAGCTATCATCCGCTCTACAACGGCAATCAACCCCTTATCCATCCACAACCGGCGGGGGTGGCGGTGACCGACAGTGCCGCCCGTTTCGTCGGTTGGCACGCGATTACCCTGATCCGTGTGGCGCTGGATCAGGAGGATGTGGTGCGGGTCTACTTCTATAACCCGAATAACGACAGCGGTCAGGACTGGGGGAATGGGGTGATCGTCTCGACCCAGGGGCACGGTGAGCACTTCGGTGAGGCCTCGCTGCCCTTTGCCCAGCTGGCTTCACGCCTCTACATCTTTCACGACGATCCGGTGGAGGAGAACGCCGGGGTGAATGTGCCGGAGGCGGAGATCACGGCGGCGCGGGAGATGGCCCTCAATAGCTGGGCGGTGACGCGGGCAGAGTGACGCGCCGACCTCGGTGGGTCGGCGCTCGTCGTGGTGCGATCTACGGCTGCCGGCTGTGGAGTGCGGCGATGCGCTCCTCCAGCGGCGGGTGGCTCATGAACAGGCGCTTGAAGCCGTGGCCAATGTGGCCGGAGATGCCGAAGGCGGCCATCTGATCCGGCAGCTCATTCTCGCCGGCACTGCGCTGTAGGGCTTGTAGCGCGGCGATCATCTTGGCCCGTCCGGCCAGTTCGACCGCCCCAGCGTCGGCGCGGAACTCCCGCTGGCGCGAGAACCACATGGTGATCATGCTGGCGAGGATCCCCAGCACCACCTGGGCGAAGATGGTGGTGATCCAGAAGGCCGGGCCGTGGCCGTTTTGGGTCTTGAACACCACCTTGTCGACCAGGTGGCCGATGATCCGCGAGAGAAAGATGACAAAGGTGTTCACCACGCCCTGGATCAGGGCCATGGTGATCATGTCGCCGTTGGCCACGTGGCTGACCTCGTGGGCCAGCACCGCCTCGACCTCATCCTGGCTCATGGCGCTCATCAGCCCGCTGCTGACCGCCACCAGGGAGTTGTTGCGGCTCATACCGGTGGCGAAGGCGTTGGGCTGCGGGGAGTTGTAGATCGCCACCTCCGGCATGCCGATCCCCGCCTGCTGCGCCTGCCGCTGTACGGTCTCCACCAGCCAGCGCTCGGTGGGGTTTGCGGGCTGCTCGATCACCCGCGCGCCGGTCATATGTTTGGCCGTCCACTTGGACATCGCCAGCGACATAAACGAGCCGACGAAGCCGACAATGGCCGAAAAGGCGAGCAGGCTGGCAAAGTCGATGTTGCCGGACTGGTCCAGCATCTGCCCTACGCCGGTGACGGCAAGAATGATCGATAGCACCACCAGGATGGCGATGTTGGTGGCAAGGAAAAGCGCGATCCGCTTCATTGTCTCTACTCTCCAGGAATCTCTGATAGTAACCGTGGGTATTAGATAGGGCGCGCTGGCGAAAGTTCAAGCGCAGGGCGGGGCTTTTTGTGTGCCGCTAAGCTGTTCCGGGCGTGGCCTGGGATGGCGTCTACGACTTTATTCAAATCAATGTGTTAGCGCTTTGTTCCGAATTGTTCCTTGCCATTTCATCTCGCTCCGATAGGCTGTCGCCATTCGCGCCTGCGTAGGGTTTCACGCGCGGCGTGGGAGGTCTGTCGACAGGGGAGAGTCTGTGGTGGTGCGAGGCACGATAATCTGTTCCGAGGCAGTCGGTCCGGTGTGCGGTGACCGCGCTGCCGTGCCGTCGCCAGGCCGCGCTGCCCGGCTATTTTTGCCCGTCCAGCGCCGCCTCCAGCCGCTCGCAGTAGGTCTTCAGCGCCTTGATGCGGGCGAAGCGTTTACTGTTGCCCTCGATCAGGGTCCAGGGGGCGTATTCGGTGCTGGTGCGCTCCACCATGTCGTTGACCGCGTGTTCGTAGTCGTCCCACTTTTCGCGGTTTCTGTAGTCTTCTTCGGTGATTTTGTACTGTTTGTAGGCGATCTTCTCCCGCTCCTTGAAGCGGCGCAGCTGTTCGTCCTTGTCGATGTGGAGCCAGAACTTGAGCAGCACGGTATCGTGTTCGGTCAGCTGCTCTTCGAAGTCGTTGATCTCGGCGTAGGCGCGCATCCACTCATCGTGGCTGGCGTAGCCCTCCACCCGCTCCACCAACACGCGTCCGTACCAGCTGCGGTCGTAGATGGTGATCTGGCCGGCGCGCGGGATGTGGCGCCAGAAGCGCCACAGGTAGTGGTGGGCCTGCTCCTCGTCGGTGGGGGCGGCGACGGGGATGATCTGGTAGTTGCGGGCATCCAGCGCCGGGACGATGCGCCGGATGATGCCCCCTTTGCCGCCGGCGTCCCATCCTTCGAGGACGATGACGCTGGAGATTTTCTTTTCGTGGGCATGGCGGGCGAGAATGCTAAGCCGCTCCTGCTGCTTCTCCAGCGCCTTTTTATACTCCTTCTTGTTCAGCGATTGACTCAGATCGAGCTGGCTGAGCAGGGTCTTTTGGCGGGTCAGTACCGGCAGGATCTCGCTGCTGGCCGGTGGGGCATCTGTGGACGGTTGTTCGTTCCGCTTCAGGTGGGTGCGGATACGGTCGAGAATATGGCGACCGACGGTGAGCCCGCGGTAGCGGGCATCGCTCCCCTCGACGATGATCCAGGGGGCCTCGCCGGTGCTGGTGTCGCGCAGGGTGCGTTCGGCGATGCTGCGGAAGCGGTCATACAGCTTCAGATGTTTTTTGTCCTGCTTGGTGACCCGCCAGGCGGTTTTGGGATTGCTCTCGAGCTTCTTCAGGCGCTGTTTCTGCGCCGCCTTGGAGAGGTGGAGCCAGAACTTTATAATCAGGGCTCCGTCGTCCACCAGCTCTTTTTCGAAGTTGCGGATACGCAGCAGGTGGCCGTCGAGTTCGGCGTCGTTGAAGTCGCCGGCAACCCGCTGGGCGATGGGATGGCTGTACCAGGAGCCGACGTAGAGTCCGATGCGCCCCTTGGGCGGCAGCGAGCGCCAGAAGCGCCAGTACTCCGGACGCTCCCGCTCCTCATCGGTCATCTCGCCGAAGGCGTAGGTGCGCACATAGCGTGGATCGAGCCACTCGTTGAGCAGGTTGACCATGGCCCCCTTGCCCGCGCCGTCGACCCCGGAGACCAGTACGATGACCGGGAAGTCAGCCTCCTCGAGCGCGCGCTGAATGGTCAGCAGCTCAGTGCGCAGCTCCGGCACCTGCTCGTTGTACGCTTTTTTATTCAGTTTGTGGCCCAGCTCGGCGACTTCAAACATGCTTACCTCCTTGCAGTGGGCGGGTCAGGGTTTTCATGCAGTATACCGGCTTTGTCTGCTGCGCATAGGGGCAGAGCGGAGCGGGCAGATTGAGTCAACAGGGAAATTCACGGGATTGAGGGTTATGTGTAAGAGCGTGCGGATAGGTGAGTGGGTGGTCACACTCTTGTCGGTTTTTGTCATGAGCAGTGCCGTCGCGCAGGAGGGGCTGCTGGATGCTGGGCTCGATGAGAATGGCTGGCTTGAGTTGAATGTCGACCTCGGTTCGATCGAGCAGGTGGAGGTGCATGGGGATCGCTCCATCGCTGTCGCCGGCAAAAATTATACGGGGAAATACCTGCTGACCCGGTTCCGCAGCGACGGCACACTCGATAGCGGCTTCGGTTCCAATGGGGTCGTCGTGAGCCCGTTCTCCGGTGCGCCGCGGGGGCTGGCTGTGGATGGGCAGGGCCGTTACCTCATGGCGGGGGATGTTTACGCCGCAGAGGGCGGGGCGGCGCTGGTCCGTTTTACCGCCTCCGGTAGTCTCGACACCGGCTTCGGCGGTGACTACGACGGGAATGGGGTTAAGGACGGCTATCTCCTCCCGGGTGTTGAGCGAGAGGACGACACCTTCATCCCCCTGGCCGTCGCCGTCGATGGTGAGGGCCGTTATCTTCTGCCGGTGATTCGCCACTATTACGACCAGGACACTTCCAGTTACGCCTACCGCCTCGGGGTGTTTCGCCTGAGCAGTAGCGGAGAGTTGGACAGCAGCTTCGGCGAGGGCGGCTATAGCGAGACATCGGCGCTGCCCATGGTGGTCGATAATATAGTGAAAGCCTTGGGGGAGGTCTTTATCACCCGCGATGGTGCGATCCTTGTGGCAGCCTCGGCGGGAATAAGTGACAGCTCCTACATTTACGATAGTTTGAGCGATAACCGGATAGTGCTGGCCAAGTTCGACGGTGACGGCACTCTGAGTGATGGGTTCGGTGCGGATCTGGACGGGGACGAACAGCCCGATGGCGTCACCGTCGACGCTCTGGAGCGTAACAGCGGCGGAAATTTCAGCGCAGCGCTGCATAACGACGGCACGATCTCGCTGCTGCCCGTCGGCTCGGAGGGGATCTATTCGCCCAGACTCTACCGCTATCGGGCAGATGGGCTTGCGGATGACAGCTTCGGACAACAAGGCAACTGGATCGAGTTGAGTGCTATCAGTGATGATGATTCGTTAGCCAGCATGCTCGCTCAGCCCGATGACTCCCTGCTCGTCGCTTCGGGCAGGGAGATACATCGCTACAGCTATGACGGCACGGAGGATCAGACGTTTACGCTGGTGGAGGTGGAGGACTCGGATCCATACAGTATCGATGAGCGGCCCTATTCGCTCATGTTTCAGGCTCAGAGCCTCGATCATGACGGTTACATCGTTGCAGCTGGGAAGAACGAAGATAACTCGGACCTTGTGCTGTTGCGGGCCATCGGCTTCGATCCCGAAGGGGATGGGGAGGCCAACCCCTGGCCGGTGGTGCCGGATTTGGGCCCGATCCCGAGGGCCGAAGATGTCGAGCTCGATAGCATGGTGCTCTCTGAGCCCGTCGCCATAACCGGCCTGGCGTCGGGGTACCGTGTTCCGGTGAAGGTCCGGGATGGTGAGTATGCCATCAACTACAGCGGCGATGAGGGGGAGTTCACCGCTGCCCCCGGATATGCGAGCAATGGCGATACGGTGACCCTGCGCCATCGCTCTGCCAGCACCACACGCACCGAAACCAGCAGCACCCTCTGCGCCGGCGGTTTCTACCGCTACCGCTCCCCGGCGCTGGCACCGGTTGACCCGGTGTGCCAGGTCTTCACCAGTAAAACACTCAACGCCGATCCCGAGGTTACTGTCACCCCCCAGAGCGTGGAAGTGTCACAGAAGATGGCCCCGGGTTACCGTATCGCCCACGTCACCGCCACTGACCACGAGGGGGACCCGCTGACCCTCTCCATCGACGAGGGCAATACGGGCAACGCCTTCAAGCTCTACCCGGACAGTGGCGATATCGCCCTCGACGGCACGCTGGATATGGCGGTCACCCCCAGCTATACCCTGACCATCGCCGCCCGCGACGAGTTCGGAGGCCTGGGCACCGATGAATTGACGGTAACGGTGATCCCCAACGTACCGCCGGCACCCGCTGCCGACACCTTCGCCACCTATGAAGAGGTGGCGACGACCACCACCTCGGTACTCTACAACGATAGCGATCTGGATGATGACGACGCCTCCCTCTTTGTGGAGGACTACGATAGGCAGAGCAGTCAGGGCGGCACTGTCTCCCATGCTGGCGAGGGGCGTTTTCACTACACGCCGGTGAAGGACTTTTACGGGGAGGATACCTTCCGCTACCGCGTCTCGGATGGTATGGACGGCGTCTGGGAGACGGTGACGATGACCGTGGACAACGTCAACGACGCCCCGGTGGCCGAGGGACAGACGGTGAGCGTCGCTGAGGAGGGGAGCGTCGCCATTACTCTCAGTGCCAGCGATGTGGACGATGGCGCCGAGACGCTGAGCTACGAGGTGGAGGGGCAGCCGCTCCACGGCAGTCTCAGTGGCACACCGCCTGAGCTGACCTATACGCCGGAGGCTGATTTCAATGGTGAGGATAGCTTTAGCTTCGTTGCCATCGATCCTGACGGCGCCCGCTCGCAGCAGAAGAGCGTGGCCATCACCGTAACTCCTATCAACGATGCCCCGACAGCAGCCGATGGTGCGATTACTGTCCCCATTGGGGGCAGCCGCAGCTCGCAGTTGGAGGCGTATGATGTCGACGGTGACGCGCTGAGCTTCACTATCGTCGAGCCGCCGCAACAGGGGGAGGTGAGCCTGAGCGGAGATGGGCTGGGTAGTTTCACCTACACCGCCG
>JBNJGC010000035.1:1564-18009 GCA_051747405.1 Pseudomonadota bacterium | reverse complement strand
CCCTGGGCGAAGTCGACTTTGGCCCGCTCCAGGGCGAGCAAAACGGATTCGTCTTCGGCGTATTCGCCGATGGTTTTGAGCCCCATGATATGGCCGATCTCGTTGATCGACTCGACCATGGCCCGGTCGACCCGATCGCGGACCATGTCGCGGACGAAGGCGCCGTCGATCTTGAGGTAGTCCACCGGCAGGCTCTTGAGATAGCCGAAGGAGCTGAGGCCGGCGCCGAAGTCGTCCAGGGCGAAGCTGCAGCCCATGCCCCGTAGGACACTGATAAAACGGGTGGCGCGGGAGAGGTTGGCGACGGCGGCGGTCTCGGTCACCTCGAAGCTGATGTTTTCGCAGGGGACGCCGGTTTCGTCGAACAGGTCGATGACGTACTCGAGGAACTGGTCGTCGGTGAGCGACTGACCGGAGAGGTTGATGGCGCACTCCACGGGCGGGAAGGCGAGGTCGCCCTGCGCATCGCGCAGCATCTCCAGGGTGCGGCGGATGACCCAGCGGTCGATGGCCGGCATCAGGTTGTAGCGTTCGGCGGCGGGGATGAAGGCGCCGGGCGGGATGATGTGCCCCTTGTCGTCGCGCATGCGTACCAGGATTTCGTAGTGGGAGACCACCCGATCGCCGGCCACGTGGGCGATGGGCTGGGCGTGCAGCATGAAGCTGTCGCTATCGAAGGCGGAGGAGAGGCGGTGCACCCACTGCATCTCGCCGTGGTGCTGAAGGATCGCCTCATCGTCGGGCTGGTAGACGTGGATGCGGTTACGCCCGGCATCCTTGGCGATGTAGCAGGCGGTGTCGGCGGCGGCCAGCAGGTGGGCCATGTTGCCGCTGTCGGCCTCAATGGGCACCACGCCAATGGAGACACCCACCTCGAAGGCCTTGTCGTCCCAGATAAAGCGGAAGTCGCGCACCGTCAGGCGCAGTTTGTCGGCGATATCCTCGGCCTTATCCAGGGGGCAGTGTTCGAGCAGTACGCCGAACTCATCTCCACCGAGTCGCGCCAGGGTGTCGGTCTCGCGCACCCGCTCGTGCATCAGTGCCGCCACCTGCTGCAGCAGCTCGTCACCGGCCTTGTGGCCACAGGTGTCGTTGACCACCTTGAACTGATCCAGGTCGAGGTAGAACAGGGCGTGGATGTCGCCCTCGTCGTAGGCGCTGCGCAGCGCCTCCTCCAGCTTGCGCTCGAATACACGCCGATTGGCCAGGCCGGTAAGCATATCGTGGCTGGCCTGGTAGCTGAGCTGCCGCGCCATGCCCATCACCTCGGTGATGTCGTGCAGCACCAGCACCGCACCGACCACATGGCCGTGGTGGTCACGCATCGGGGCGGCGGTGACCTTGAGGTGGTAGCGACTGCCGTCGGCCTGTAGCAGCAGCCCTTCGTCGGCGTGGGCGGGGGCGTCAAGCTCCAGGTTGAGACATATCTGCACCAAATCATCCAGCGACTCGCCGCTGCTCTCGTCCACCAGCTGCAGTACATCCCGGTAGCTGCCGCCGACCGCCTTTGCGGCGCTCACCCCAAGCAGCGACTCGGCGGTGGGGTTGAGGTATTTGATGCGTCCCGACTCGTCGGTAGTGATCACACCGTCGCCGATGGACTGAAGGGTCACCAGCGCCAGCTCCTTCTCCTGGTGCAGCGCCTCTCTGGCCTCTTTGAGCTCGGTAATATCGCGCACCGTACCCTCGATGCCCACGGTGTTGCCCTTGGCATCGGTAATGAACTGGGCATTGAGTGAGACCCAGACCCGGCGTCCGGCCTTGTGTTTCATCTGGATCTCATAGTTGGTCAGACGCCCGCTGTGGGCATGCAGGTCTTGGAGGAAGGACTGCCCGTGGCTGTTCACCGCGTAGAGATCGGCAATGCGCATACCCAGCACCTCATCCTGGCTGTAGCCGAGCAGCGCCTCCATTGAGCGGGAGACCTGACTGAGGCGACCGGCCGGGTCGGTGCGATAATAGGTATCCTGCATGTGGTTGAGAATACGGTTGAACTCGCGGTTGGCGGTCTCGATCTGCTGCTCGGCCTTGACCCGACCGGTAATGTCACACATCACCCCCAGCATGCGTACCGGCTCCCCCTCCTCGTCCAGCAGCAGCTCGCCGGTGTCGTGCAGGACGCGCAGCTCATCGTTGGGCAGCAGTACGCGGAACTGCCGCTCGAGGGAGGTACGCCCGCTCAGCGCCTCCTCCAGCGCGCTGAAGTAGGGCTGGCGGTCCTCCCAGTAGATAGCCGAGGAGACCAGCTTTTTGCTCAGTCTGCGCCCCGGCTCGATACCGAACATGGCGTAGGCCTCATCCGACCAGTGCAGCTCGCCGCTAACCAGGTTCAGCTCCCAGCTGGCCAGATCGGCGATGTGCTGGGCGTGGCCGAAGTAGGCCTGATAGGCCTGCTTCTCCCGCTCCAGCCGGCTGTTCTCCCGCTGCAACCAGAGCGCCTGCAGAGTGCCGCGCACATAGTAGAACTGGATAAAAAGCAACAGCCCGGTATAGGCCAGCAACAGAGTCCCCAGCAGCGAGTGGTAGGGATCGGACTGGGCGAGGCTGCGCAACACCAGCGGCAGCATCACCGCCAGGACGAAGACGGGGCCGGCGATACGGGTGTTACGGTTGAGAAAGAGCCCGGCGGTGGCCACCGCCGCCACGGTGAGCATGAGCAGGTTCTGGTGCAGCGGCGAGTCGGCGGGATAGAGCACAAAGGCGGCACCCAGCCCCCAAAGCAGCCCGTTGAGGGTGGTGGCGAGAAAGTGGATACGCAGCCAAAGCGGCGAGCTTTTGCGGATGCGCTTTGTCTGTTCATAGAAGAAGACCGCAGCCCCCCACAACAGCTCGACACCTATCAGCGTCGCCAGCCAGTAGACCACCGGTTGGGTGGGAACCTGGGTGTGCATTCCGTAGGCGACCATCGCGGCGATCGCCACATGCACCACAATCGCCAGGATAGCCGGGCGGTATGTCCACGCCGTCTGCATCCGGCGCAACGCCCTCTGCTCCTTATCCAGCTCCAACATGCTCTGCCCCCATTGAGAAAACCGGGCCACGGTGCCGGCGCAAGCCGTACCCGAGGCCTAGGTCTGTGTCACACAGGGATGGCGAAATATCTCAACAACAGCCTCCCTGCCTATTATTAACGGCCTATTAATCCCGATTAAACAGGAGAGAGGCGGTGATAGCAAGCGAGGCGGCGACCAGGCCTTACCCAACGGTAATGACTCGCCCCCTCTGACAAGATTATTCACCGCAGAGGCGCTGACGCCGCCATGGAGGGCGGTGATAGACCACATTGTCGAGGCGCAAAGTTATGAAGCGGGTGTGAGTTCGTAGGCTAGTGGTCCATGCGGGAAATAATATCATTCTCAGAGCCCGCTAATGAGTCAAGGCAAGGCGCACTGCGCAGGGGAATGGCTGGCCCTTTCCAAGCAACCCTGGCATGGATGCCGGAGCAAGTCCGGCATGACGGCCTCCGTGCTCTCTGTGTCCTCTGTGGCAATAATCTCAAGGCCCCTGCATGATGCGGTTCGCAGGCTCAGCGCATCCTATCTTCTCAGACACATGCTTGCCCCATCCCCACAACAAACCGTCATTCCGGGCTTGACCCGGAATCCATCCCGAAACACGCGGCGAAGGCAACCCTGGCATGGATGCCGGAGCAGGTCCGGCATGACGGCCTCCGTGCTCTCTGTGTCCTCTGTGGCAATAATCCCATGGCCCCTGCATGATGCGTTTCGCAGGCTCAGCGCATCCTATGGCTATCGCGCGTCAGGCATATACGGCCCGTGGCCGCCGCCACAATGAGCGTGGAATGGAGCGCTACGGCGAGGGGGGTGAGTAGTTACACGAAAGGCAAAAAAAGGGCCGGGGATCGCCCGGCCCGTCGTCGCCATCGGGGGGTAGGATGGCAACAGGTGACTGTGGTCCACTGAAGCGGGCACCGGTGGGCCCCGCTTCAGTGGTCGCTTGGCTGCGCTTTAGGAGACCTTGGCGAATTCGAAGCCGTTCTGTGCCCAGCCCAGCACGCCGCCGCGCAGGTTGTAGACGTTCTCGAAACCGTTTTGCGCCAGATAGGCGACCACCTGGCCGGAACGGGCGCCACTGCGGCAGATGAACACGGCCTGTTCGTCCTGGTCGAGCTCACTGAGACGGTTGCCGAGGGTGGACATGGGCATCGGCTCGGCCCCCGGCACGGAGCCTTGGGCGATCTCCATCGGCTCGCGCACATCGATGATGCGAAACTTTCGTGACGGGTCTTCAAGCCACTCCGACAGCTCTCTGGCATCGATCTCTTTGACGTTGGTGAAGAACATATTCCCGACTCCTAAGCTCAAGTATCAATAATTAAGCATAGTATATTAGCGCGCACTTATATTTCAACCCCTCTATGACAATTTGTTTACGCTCGTAACAGCTAGGTAACATACTGTTACCTTTCGTAACACCATCTGTTACACATAGTAACACTCCAGCAAGAGGAGAAATGTAACAGACTGGTTTCGTTTGATTTTTTTAATGGCATGCGTATTGCACCTTTGCGCGAAACCCATTTTCCCATGGTGATAGCGCGACGATGAGCAACCAACCGCTGACGCAGGTGGTCGACTTTTTGAGACAGCACGCCCCGTTTGACCAGATGGCCGAGCCACACCTCGAGTATCTGGCCAAACGGCTGCGTCTGGTCTTCTACGCTCAGGGCAACGTCATCACCAGCCCGGAGGATGGTCAGGCCACCACCTTTCACATCATCAAACAGGGGCGCATTCGCGGCGAGACACTGGAGGGAGAGCAGAAGGATGGCTGGGAGCTGGTGGCCGGGGAGTGCTTCCCCGTCGGCGCCCTGCTCGCCCGCCGTCCGGTGCATACCGTCGCACGCGCCGCGGAAGATACCTTCTGCTTCGAGCTCGAGCGCAACGACTTCGATGTAGTGCTGCAGAAGAGCCCGGTCTTCCACGATTTCTGCACCCGCCGCCTGGCCAACCTGCTGGATAATGCCCTGCGCGACACTCAGGCGCGCAGCGCCACCCGCATCGCCGAGGACACCTCCCTCAACACCCCGGTGCGCCAGCTGATCAAGCGCCCGGCAGTCACCTGCCTGCCCGACACCCCGCTGGCGGTCGCCCTGCGCAGCATGCAGCAGGAGCATGTAGGCAGTATGCTCATCACCGACAACAGCGGTCGGGTGCAGGGGATCTTCACCCTGCACGACCTGCTCGACCACGCCGCCGCCGAGGGGTGTAGCCTGAATCTCGCCATCAGCGAGGTGATGACCGCCGATCCTCTAACCCTGCCGGCGGACGCCCTGGCCCATGAAGCGGCGCTGCTGATGGCGCGACACGGCTTCGGCCACATCTGCGTGGTCGAGCGCGGGCAGCTGCTGGGGATGATCTCCGAGCGGGACATCTTCTCGCTCCAGCGGGTCGGGATCGCCAGCCTGGGCCAGGCCATCGCCCGCGCCGACAGCATCGATCAGCTGATGCCGCTGGGGCAGGATATCCACCGGCTGGTCGAGCAGATGCTGGCCCAGGGCGCCTCGGTCGAACAGCTGACCCGGCTCATCGCCACCCTCAATGACAACCTCACCCGCCGCGCCATCACCCTCATCCTGGCGCAGCACGAAAAACCCCTGCCCGCCTTCACCTGGCTCTCCTTCGGCAGCGAGGGGCGCAGCGAACAGACCCTAAAGACCGATCAGGACAACGGTATCCTCTTCCACTGCGCCGACAGTGAGGAGCCCGAGGCGCTGCGCGCACAGCTGCTGCCGCTGGCGGAGAAGATCAACGACGCCCTGGCCAAGTGCGGCTTTCCGCTCTGCCCCGGCAACATCATGGCCAGCAACCCCGAGTGCTGCCTGAGTCTGGAGGAGTGGCAGGCACGCTTTGCCCGCTGGATCGACCAGGGCACGCCCGAGCACCTGCTCAAGTCCACCATCTTTTTCGACTTCCGCCCCCTCTACGGCGACAGCAAACAGGTGGAACCGTTACGCCAGTGGCTACTGGAGAGGACGCAAAAGAACAGCCGCTTCCGTCGCCAGCTGGCGGCCAACGCCATGCAGATGCGCCCGCCACTGGGGCTGTTCGGCGAATTCAAACTCAGCGGCGGCGGCGACGAGGCCCACACCCTCGACCTGAAAACCCAGGGGCTGACCCCGTTTGTCGATGCCGCGCGCATCATCGCCCTGGCCCAGCAGATCGGCGAGACCAACACCGACGCACGCCTGCAGGCCGCCGCCGAGAAGGGGGCACTGCGCCCGGAGGATGTGGCCGCCTGGTCCGAGGCCTACCACTTCATTCAGCTGCTGCGCATGCGCACCCACCGCCGCCAGGCCAGTGAGGGCAAGCCGCTGAGTAACCGACTCGACCCGGACAAGCTCAATGAGCTCGACCGGCGGATCCTGAAAGAGGCCTTCCGCCAGGGGCGCAAGCTGCAAAGCAAGCTCGCCCTGGAGTATCAGCTGTAATGGCTCGGAGGGCCGCATACCGGCTTCTGATTGCACGACCGCGCAAGCGGTCGGCGTTTGAGGGGAACCCGTGCAGCGGATGGGCGGGCAGGTGCTCTGGAGAAGCACCACAACAACAACTTTGTTCACGACAAGAGGAGAGCAACAATGCAACCAACAGGTAGCGCGGCGGAGTACTGGAAGGCGAATCTACGCCTTCTGGCCATCTGCCTTATCGTGTGGTTCGTGGTGTCCTACGGCTTCGGCATCATTCTCGTTGAGCCGCTAAATGCCATCATGATCGGCGGCTATCCGCTGGGGTTCTGGTTCGCCCAGCAGGGGTCGATCTACACCTTCGTGGCTCTGATCTTCTTCTATGCGTGGAAGATGGGGCAGCTCGATCGCAAATTCGGCTTCCAAGAAGACTAACGGGGGAATCAGTTAATGGATCTTTCAACACTAACGTATATGGTCGTGGGGGCCACCTTCGCCCTCTATATCGGCATCGCCATCTGGGCGCGCGCCGGGACCACCGGTGAGTTCTACGTCGCCGGCAAGGGTATCCACCCCGTCGCCAACGGCATGGCCACCGGCGCCGACTGGATGTCCGCGGCATCCTTTATCTCCATGGCGGGCCTGATCGCCTTCAACGGCTACGACGCCTCGGTCTACCTGATGGGCTGGACCGGCGGCTATGTGCTGCTGGCGATGCTGCTGGCGCCCTACCTGCGCAAGTTCGGCAAGTTCACCGTGCCGGAGTTCATCGGTGACCGCTACTACTCGCAGGCGGCGCGCATCGTGGCGGTCATCTGCCTCATCGTCGCCTCCATCACCTACGTTATCGGTCAGATGAAGGGGATCGGCGTGGCCTTCTCCCGCTTCCTCGAGACCAGCTACGAGGTGGGCCTGTTCTCCGGTATGGCCATCGTCTTCATCTATGCCGTACTCGGCGGCATGAAGGGGATCACCTATACCCAGATCGCCCAGTACGTGGTCCTGATCTTCGCCTACACCGTCCCGGCGATCTTCATCTCGCTGCAGATCACCGGTAACCCGATCCCGCAGCTGGGTCTGGGCGGCTCGGTCGAAGGCGGCACCCATCTGTTGGCGACGCTGGACAAGGTACTGGTGGACCTCGGCTTTGCCGAATACACCGCGATGAAGGGAACGACACTCAATGTGGCGCTGCTCACGCTGTCGCTGATGATCGGTACCGCCGGTCTGCCCCACGTTATCGTGCGCTTCTTCACCGTACCGAAGGTGGCCGATGCGCGGAAATCCGCCGGTTGGGCGCTGGTCTTCATCGCCATCCTCTACACCACCGCTCCGGCTGTGGGCGCGATGTCCTTCTTCAACCTGATCAACACCGTGCAGCCTGATCTACAGGCCAACGCCGAGACCGCGTTGCAGTACGACGATCGCCCCGAGTGGTTCGAGAGCTGGGAGACCACCGGCCTGCTCACGCATGATGACAAGAACAACGATGGCCGCATCCAGTACCGTTCCTCCAAAGAGGAGAACGAGCTGACCGTCGACCGCGACATCATGGTTATGGCCAACCCCGAGATTGCACAGCTGCCCAACTGGGTCATCGCCCTGGTGGTTGCCGGTGGTCTCGCCGCGGCGCTCTCCACCGCAGCGGGTCTGTTGATGGCGATCTCCTCGGCCATCTCCCACGACCTGGTCAAGGGGGTGTTCAACCCCAACATCAGTGAAAAGGGTGAGCTACTCACCGCCCGTGTGGCCATGGCAGGTGCCATCGCCGTGGCCGGCTGGTTCGGCCTGCACCCCCCCGGCTTCGCCGCACAGGTGGTGGCGCTGGCCTTTGGCCTTGCGGCATCGTCGATCTTCCCGGCACTGATGATGGGGATCTTCTATAAGCGGATGAACAACGTCGGCGCCATCGCCGGTATGCTCTCCGGCCTGACCGCCACCCTGGTCTACATCTTCTGGTTCAAGGGCTGGTTCTTCATCCCCGGTACCGAGATGGCGGCCAACAACGCTGAGAACTGGTTCCTGGGTATCCAGCCCGAGTCCTTCGGTGCTGTGGGTGCGCTGATCAACTTTGCCGTGGCCATTGCCGTATCCAAGGTCACCGCGGCACCGCCGGATCACATCCAGGCGTTGGTCGAAGACATTCGTGTCCCGAGAGCAGCGGCCAGCAACTAAAACCGATGTCCATTGTGCCACGACACCCCACCGCCCGGTGGGGTGTCACCCCCATGGCACATTTTGGTGGGGTGACCTACACCCCACCCTTTTTTTACTAACCGGTATGACAAGCTGGATTGCGCCGCATCAACAGGCGAATGTTCAACAGAGAACAAGTGATAGCTTAAAGTTGAGAGGTTAAAAAACATTCGACCCCGAACTTTGCACCGCTTCTGCGTACCCCTGCACCTGCGGTACACCGTTCACACTGAAGACCGACGTTGACCTTTGAACTTTGAACTTTGCACCTTGAACCTTTTAACGAGAAGAAATGGACGTTGAACTGATCGAAATACGGGAGTTTCTGGTCGCACACCCGCCCTTCGACCGGCTGCCGGACGATCTCATCGACAGCCTGACCCGTCAGCTGCGTGTACGTTACCTGCGCCGCGGCTCCCCCTTTCCGCCGGCGCAGGATGACGGCCCCGCCGCCGCACTGGTGCGCACCGGAGCGGTGGAGTTTCGCAGCGACAACGGCAAACTACTGGAGAAGCTGGGTGAGGGGGAGCTCTACGCCGAGCCCTGCCCCGACGCCGGCAGCGCCCTGCCCGAGAGCGGCACCTGCAGCGAGGATACCCTGCTCTACCTGCTCCCCTGCGATGCACTCCAGACCCTGCGCGAGCAACACAGCGAATTCAACAGCCACTTCGAGCAGAGCGTCCGCCAGCGCCTGCAACACGCCCTGGCTCAGCTGCAACAGGGCCAGGGCAGCGTCAGCAACCTGATGCAGCTGGAGGCCGGCTCACTGGTGCGCCGCGCCCCCATCGGCATCGGCCCGCAGCAGAGCATCCGCGAGGCGGCCAGCGTGATGAGCGACAAGCGGGTCTCCTCCCTGCTGGTGATGGAGGGAGAGAAGCTGCTGGGCATCGTCACCGATCGCGACCTGCGCCAGCGGGTCATCGCCGCCGGACTCGATACCGCCGAGCCGGTAGCGCGGATCATGACCGCAGACCTGTTCACCCTCAACGAACACCGCGCCGCCTTCGATGCCCTGATGGCGATGACCCAGCGCCAGATCCACCACCTGCCTATCACCACCAACGACGGCACCCTTCGCGGCATCATCACCGCCAGCGACCTGCTCCACCAGCACAGCCTCAACACCGTCTCCCTGGCCGGCACCATCCGCCGCTGCAAGAGTGTCGAGGAGCTGGAAGCGGCCAGTCGTGAACTGCCCGAGCTGCAACTGCAATTGATCAGCAGCGGCATGGCTGCCGAACACCTCACCCAGGCCCTCTCCACCGTGGCCGACACCCTCGCCCAGCGGCTGCTGGAGCTGGCCGAGGAGAAGCTGGGCAGTCCGCCCGTCCCCTACGCCTGGTTGGTCTGCGGCTCCCAGGCCCGGCACGAGCAGACCACGGTCTCCGATCAGGATAATGCCCTGCTTATCGACGATGCCATGCAGCCGGAGCACGACGCCTGGTTTACCGAGCTGGCCCGATTTGTTAGCGACGGCCTCGCCCGCTGCGGCTACAGCTACTGCCCGGGCGAGGTGATGGCGACAAACCCCAAGTGGCGCCAAACCCTGGGCGGCTGGCGCGGCTACTTCGATGACTGGATCAAAAACCCCGCGCCGATGGCCTTGATGCACAGCAGCATCTTCTTCGACATGCGCCCGCTCCACGGCGACACTGCGCTCTTCGATACGCTGCATGAACAGGTGCTGGAGCGCTGCCGCGACAACACCATCTTTCTCGCCTACATGACCGCCAACGCCCTCAAGCACCGCCCACCGTTGGGGTTTTTCCGCCAGTTCGTACTGGTCCACGACGGCGAGCACGACGACACACTGGACCTCAAACACCGCGGCATCATCCCGGTGGTGGATATGGCGCGGGTATTCGCTCTCTCCGCCGGCCTACCCCAGCTCAATACCCGCGAGCGGCTTCAGGCCGCGGAGCAGGCCGGCGCGCTGAGCCACGACGGGGCCGAGGATCTGCAACACGCGCTGGAGTTTATCGCCACCCTGCGCGCCCGCCACCAGGCCGAGCAACACCTGGCCGGTGAGCCGATGGACAACTACATCCGGCCCGACGCACTCTCGCGGCTGGAGCGTGCGCAACTCAAGGACGCATTCGCCACCCTGCGCAACATGCAGGAGGCGCTGGAGCAGCGCTACCAGAGCTCGAGGCTGGCCTGAGTCGATGCTCGCCTCGCTGCTCAGCCTGGAGTTTCGGCGCAAGCGCCAACTAGGACACGCCCCGGCAGGGCCGCTGCACGACTTCTATGCCGTGCCGTTCCCCTCGCCGCGCAGCCCCTGTAGCGAGTTGGAGTTTGTCGCGCTGGATCTGGAGACCACCGGCCTCGACCCGCAGCGCGACGAGATCCTCAGTTTCGGCTGGGTGCCCATCCGCCGACGCGCGGTGGAGCTTGCCGGGGCCGAGCACCGGCTGATCCACACCGAGCGGCCACTACCGGAGCGGAGCGTGGTGATCCATCAACTAACCGACGACCAGGTGGCCGCCGGAGAACCGCTGGAGCGGGTGCTGACCGATCTGCTGGCGCTGCTTGCCGGTCGGGTGCTGATCGCACACCACGCCCGTTTTGAGGTGCAGTTCCTACGCCGTGCCTGCGAGCGGGTCTTCGGCGGCGGCTTCGTGCTGCCGGTGGTGGACACCCAGGAGGTGGCCCGGCGTACACTGGAGCGGCGCAACCAGGCCTTTCGCGCACAGCAGCTGCGCCTGGCCGAGCTGCGCGAGCGTCACCACCTGCCGCGCTACCGGCTGCACAACGCGCTGAGCGACGCGCTGGCGGCGGCGGAGCTTTTTTTGGCGCAGCTGGACCAGTACAGTGCCGAGGGAGATGTGGCACTGAAAAAATTTCTGCTAAAGGTGTGATATGGTCTTATCCATCCATCACATCGATGCAACCTTGGGGCGGTAACCTGTCTGGTTCGGTCGGGGCGCACCGGCCACCGCAGGCGAGCCGAACACAATACAAACCTTAGAGCGATCGAGGAGAAAACGATGTCCCATGAAGTAAAGGTCTATCCGGTACCGACCGAGATGGCGCAAAACGCCCACATCGACGAGGCCACCTACATGGAAATGTACAAGCGCTCCGTAGAGGATCCGGAGGGCTTCTGGGCCGAGCAGGCAGAACAGTTCCTCACCTGGTACAAGCCGTGGGACAAGGTGCTGGACTGGAGCTACGAGGGTGATGTGCATATCAAGTGGTTCGAAGGCGGCAAGCTCAACGTGGCCCACAACTGCATCGACCGCCACCTCGAGGAGCGCGGCGATCAGGTCGCCATCATCTGGGAGGGCGACGACCCGAACGACGACAAGAAGATCACCTACAACGAGCTCTACGACCAGGTCAGCAAACTGGGCAACGTGCTCAAACAGCGCGGCGTCAAAAAAGGCGATCGGGTCTGCATCTACATGCCGATGATCCCCGAGGCGGCCTACGCCATGCTCGCCTGCGCCCGCATCGGCGCGGTCCACTCGGTGGTCTTCGGCGGCTTCTCCCCCGAGGCGCTCAAGGACCGCATTCTCGACTCCGATTGCCAGGTGGTCATTACCGCCGACGAGGGGGTCCGCGGCGGTCGTCACGTACCGCTCAAGGCCAACACCGACAAGGCGCTGGAGCACTGCCCCGACGTCCACACCGTGCTCACGGTCAAACGCACCGGCGGCAACATCGAGTGGCACGACAGCCGCGACATCTGGTACCACGAGGCCATTGCCTCCGCCTCCACTGACTGCCCGCCCGAGGAGATGGACGCCGAAGACCCGCTGTTCATCCTCTACACCTCCGGCTCCACCGGCAAACCCAAGGGCGTGCTGCACACCACCGGCGGCTACCTGCTCTATGCGGCGATGACCACCAAGTACACCTTCGACATCCACGAGGACGACGTCTACTGGTGCACCGCCGATGTGGGCTGGATCACCGGCCACAGCTACCTGATCTACGGCCCGCTGGCCATCGGCGCCACCACCCTCAGCTTCGAGGGCGTCCCCTCCTACCCCGACGCCTCACGCTTCTGGCAGGTGGTGGACAAGCACAACGTCTCCGTCTTCTACACCGCTCCCACCGCCATCCGCGCACTGATGCGCGAGGGCGACGAGCCGGTAAAAAAGGCCTCGCGCAAAAGTCTGCGCCTGCTCGGCACCGTGGGTGAACCCATCAACCCCGAGGCGTGGCAGTGGTACTACAAAGTCGTGGGCGACGAGCGCTGCCCCATCGTCGACACCTGGTGGCAGACCGAAACCGGCGGCCACCTCATCACCCCGCTGCCCGGCGCCACCCCGCTCAAGCCCGGCTCCGCCACCCGCCCCTTCTTCGGTGTGCAGCCGGCCATCGTCGACGCCACCGACGGCACCGTGCTCGATGGTGAGGCCGAAGGGGCGCTGGTCATCCTGCACCCGTGGCCGGGGCAGATGCGTACCGTCTACGGTGATCACCAGCGCTTCATCGACACCTACTTCAGCACCTACAAGGGCACCTACTTCTCCGGCGACGGCGCCCGCCGCGACGCCGACGGCTACTACTGGATCACCGGTCGTATGGACGACGTGCTCAACGTCTCCGGCCACCGCATGGGTACCGCCGAAGTCGAAAGCGCCCTGGTACTGCACGACAGCGTGGCCGAGGCGGCCGTGGTCGGCTACCCGCACGACATCAAGGGACAGGGGATCTACTGCTACGTCACCCTGGTCAAGGGCGCCGAGCCGTCCGATGAACTGAAGAAGGAGCTGGTCAAACTGGTGCGCGAGGAGATCGGTCCCATCGCCAGCCCCGACGTCATTCAGTGGGCCCCCGGCCTACCCAAGACCCGCTCGGGCAAGATCATGCGCCGCATCCTGCGCAAGATCGCCGCCAACGAGCTGGACAGCCTGGGCGACACCTCCACCCTGGCCGAACCGGCGGTAGTCGACGATCTGATCGAAAACCGCGCCAACAAGTAAGCACCACTCGGTGCAGGACGACAAAAGGGGCCGCCAGGCCCCTTTTTCGTTTGCAGGTAATAAGCATCTGGATCGTTTCTAGACCAAGTCCCCCCCCACTCGAAGCCACGGGCTTGAAGCGGCGGTAACCTCGGCCAAGGATGCCGAGCGGGAGGCGCCGCGGCTACCTGGTATCGCACTCCAGCAGCAGCTTTTCAAATGCCGTGATATCCACCGGCGGACTGAAAAGAAAGCCCTGCATCACATCACACCCCTGCGCGCGAAGAAAGCCGAGCTGCTCCTCGGTCTCCACCCCTTCGGCCACCACCTCCATGTTCAGGCTGTGGGCCATGGCGATCACGGCGCGCGCGATCTCACCATTCTCACCGGCGGCATTGATATCCTTGACAAAAGCGCGATCGATTTTCAGGGTATGCAGCGGCAGTTGCTGCAAGTAGCTCAGCGAGGAGTAGCCGGTGCCGAAATCATCCATGGAGGATTTGACCCCCATGGCGTGAAACTCCCGCAGGATCTGGATACAGGCCTGCACATCCTGCATGGCGATACTCTCGGTCACCTCCAGGTCCAGCATTTCCGGCGGAAGCGCACTCTCATCCAGCGCGGCGACCACACTTTGCATCAGCTCGGTATGGGCAAACTGCCGCGCCGAAAGGTTGACCCCCACCCGCAATGCCAGACCGTGCTTGGCGTTCCAGTGTGCGGTCTGACGGCAGGCCTCCTGCAACACCCACTCCCCCATGGGGACAATGAGCCCGCTCTCCTCCGCCACCGGAATGAACTCGCCGGGGGAGACCAGGCCGCGCTCCGGATGGCGCCAGCGCAACAGCGCCTCCATGCTAAGAATACGCCGCGAATCACCGTCGACCTGCGGCTGGTAGAAGAGCTCAAACTGCCCCTGCTCCACCGCCTTGCGCAGCTCCGCCTCGAGGTTGAGGCGCTGGTGGGCACGACCATTCATATCCTGGGTAAAGTACTGATACCCCCCGCCGGTCTCCTTGGCGCGGTACATGGCGGTATCGGCCGCCTTGAGCAGACACTCGGCGTCGCTGCAGTCGTGGGGGGCCACCGCCACCCCCATACTGGCGGTAATGAAAAACTCCTGCCCCTGCAAGACAAAGGGCTTGGTGATCGCCTCCTGTAGCCGCTGCAAGGTGTGGTCCAGCTGACTGAACTGCTCTACCCCCTCCATCAACAGACCAAATACATCGGCACCGAAGCGGGCTGCACCCAGGCCGTCGCCGCTGAGCCGCTTGAGCCGCTTGGCCACGCCGCGCAGCAGCTCATCGCCGGCGCCATGTCCCAGACTGTCGTTGATGATCTTGAAACGGTCCAGGCCGAGGAAGATCACCCCTGTGAGCAGATCGCTGCCACGGCCCAGCTCCAGGGCGTGCTCCACATGATCGGTGAAGAGGCGTCGGTTGGGCAGATCGGTAAGACCGTCGTAAAAGGCTTGGTACTCGATCAACGCCTCGGCCTTTTTGCGGTCGGTAATATCCTGCAGTGTGCCGAGGATGCTGGTGGCGCGCCCCTTGTCATCGCAGGTGGGCTCCCCCTGCTGATGGACCGTGATCAGCGATCCGTCGGCACGCAGCAGCCGGTGCTCCAACTCATAGGACGACGGCCCACTGAGGGCAGTAGCCAGGGTCTCACGCACTCGCTGGCGGTCGCTGCGCGGCACCCGCTGGATGAAATTCTCCAGCTGCTCAATCTTCACCGTCGGGGACAGACCAAGCACATGATAGAACTCCTCGGAGCAGTGCACCGCACCGCTCTCCAGCTCCAACTCCCAGTAGCCCAAACCGGCGATCTGCTGCGCCCGTGACAGTCGGTCCTGATTGCGCTGCAGGGCCATCGCCATATCACGCATGCGCAGGCTGTAGCGCACCCGCTGTAGCAACAGTGTCCAATTGATCGGTTTGGTAATGAAGTCGGTGGCGCCGGAGTCGAAGGCGCGGTCGATGGAGTCGACATCGTTCAGACCGGTCAGCATCAGGATCGGCACCTGCTGATGGTCCGCCCCCTGGCGGATCGCTCGACATGCCTCAAACCCATCCATCACCGGCATCAACACATCCATCAATATCAGGTCGGGACGCACCTCACCAAAGCGCTCCAGCGCCTCCTCCCCATTGGCCGCCTCGACCACCTCGTAACCGGCCTTGCGCAACACCCGCTGCAGAGTCATCCGCGTGACACGGTCATCATCCACCACCAGCAGGCTAGAGGTCGGATTTCTCTTTGCCGAATGCTCACTCATAGAAAGGCCTAGCTGTGCCTCAGGGAGGCCAGCGCCTCCCGCGTCTGTTGATACACCTGAGCCAACGCCTCCACTCTGCCGGCGGGGTCATCCAGCGCACCACTGCGCGCATCCTGCTCCAGCTGCTCACTGAGGCGGTAAACCGCCTGTATCCCAAGATTGCCGCTGCTACCCTTGAGCGAGTGGGCAAGATCCACCAGTTCGGCCCTATCCCCCCGCTGCGCAGCCTCCTGCAGTGCCTCCAGGGTACGGGCGCTATCGAGGAGATACTCCTCCAACAGCTCCTCCAGACCATCATCGAGCATGGTCCGGAGGTCATCGAGGGTATCCATGTCGAGCAAGTCGGCGTTATCACTCATCAGCATTGTTCACTACTATTTCAAAAAGTTGGGGGGGCGGACCGTCACAAAGCCATACAATAACCTTTTCTGCCACAGACAAAAAGCACCCATTACGATGCCGTTAAGAGCGGTACCAGCGGAACACCTCGCACAGCGCAACTTGATTCGACAGACGAAAAAAAACCGATATCCGGAAGAGGATATCGGTTTTTTAATTGGCGTCCCCTAGGGGAGTCGAACCCCTGTCGCCGCCGTGAAAGGGCGGTGTCCTAGGCCTCTAGACGAAGGGGACA
>JBNJGC010000035.1:0-1464 GCA_051747405.1 Pseudomonadota bacterium | reverse complement strand
ATTGGCGTCCCCTAGGGGAGTCGAACCCCTGTCGCCGCCGTGAAAGGGCGGTGTCCTAGGCCTCTAGACGAAGGGGACAAAAACCTTGCGTTTTTGCCGATGCCGGTCCGGGAAGTCCGGCATCCAGTGTTTGGTGGAGCTAGGCGGGATCGAACCGCCGACCTCTTGCATGCCATGCAAGCGCTCTCCCAGCTGAGCTATAGCCCCGGTGAAGAAGGCGTGTATTCTAGAGAAATGGCGGCGGGTGTCAACCCCGGCGAGCGCTTTTTTAGAGAAAAGATTCTCAGGACCGCGCTCTTCTGCCTCTCCGACACGCCCCATCCCTGACGCGGCGCAGAATGTAGCAAAACGCCGCTTCCCTATCAATCATTTTTTGCCAAGATAACCTGGTTTTATCCTTTCTGTTGCTGCTCGATCTTGGCCCAGGAGTCGCGCAGTTGTACCACCTGGTTAAAGACCGGGCGTTCGGCGCTGGAGGCCTGAGGGTCGAAGCAGAAGTAGCCCTCGCGCTCGAACTGGTAGCGGCTCCCCTCCCCCGCTTCGGCCAGGCTGGGCTCCAGCACGCACTGGGTGAGGGTGCGCAGGGAGTCGGGGTTGAGCAGGGTTTTGAAATCGACCGCTTTCTCCGCATCGGGGTGCGCCACGGTGAAGAGCCGATCGTAGAGGCGCACCTCGGCGTGCAGGCCGTGGCGGGCGGAGGCCCAGTGGATCACCCCCTTGACCTTGCGCCCCTCGGGGTTCTTGCCCAGGGTGTCCATGTCGACGCTGCAGCGCAGCTCAATAATCTCGCCGGCGGGGTCCTTGATCACCTCTTCGCACTTGATCACGAAGGCGTTGCGCAGGCGCACCTCGCCGCCGGCAACCAGCCGCTTGAACTTCTTGTTGGGCGCCACCTCCATAAAGTCGTTGCGGTCGATGTAGAGCTCGCGGCAGAACGGCAGCTCGCGGCTGCCCATCGCCTCATCCTTGGGGTGGTTGGGGGCGGAGAGAATCTCCTCCTTATCCTCGGGATAGTTGGTCAGCACCACCTTGAGCGGATGCAGGACCGCCATCGCCCGCGGCGCGCTGGCGTCGAGGTCCTCGCGGATGCAGGCCTCGAGAATGCTCATCTCCACGCTGTTATCGGCCTTGGCCACACCAATGCGGTCGGCAAAGTCGCGGATGGAGGCGGGGGTATAACCGCGACGGCGCAGCCCGGCGATGGTGGGCATGCGCGGGTCGTCCCAGCCCTCTACGTGACCCTCTTCCACCAACTGGGTCAACTTGCGTTTGCTCATCACTGTGTACTGCAGGTTGAGGCGGGCAAACTCGATCTGCTGCGGGTGGCAGGGGACGGAGATGTTGTCCAATACCCAGTCGTAGAGGGGACGGTGGTCCTGGAATTCCAGGGTACAGAGCGAGTGGGTCACCCCCTCCAGCGCATCGGAGATGGGGTGGGTGAAGTCGTACATCGGGTAGAGACAC
>JBNJGC010000034.1:0-18352 GCA_051747405.1 Pseudomonadota bacterium | reverse complement strand
CGGGCCTCTGAAAGCGCCAATCAGGATGAAACACTACACTAGATTAGAGTCGCATCGGCATGACGACGTAGCGGCAAGAATCGTCGCCTGAACCGTGAACGAGACAACTGCTGTTAGCGTCGATGAGGATAAGCTCGACCTGCTCCTGTTTGATGGCGTTGAGGGCGTCGACCAGGTAGGAGACATTAAAGCCGATCTCGATCGGTTCACCCTGATAATTGACGTCGATCTCCTCCTGGGCCTCCTCCTGCTCAGGGTTGTTAACCGTGGCCTGGAGTGAGTCATCGGCGAAGTTGAGGCGAATACCGCGATACTTTTCATTGGAGAGTATGGAGGTTCGCAACAGTCCCTGCCGGAGCGTTTCACGATCTGCGGTGACGATCTTATCCCCGCCCTTGGGGATGACACGGTCGTAGTCGGGGAAACGGCCATCGATCAGCTTGGAGGTGAAGACGATATCACCAAGGTCGAGGCGAATGAAGTTGGAGTTAAGCTCAATGTTACACCCTTCATCGCCGTCAGAGAGCAGTCGAGAGAGTTCCATGACGCCCTTGCGAGGGAGGATGATCTGGGTGATATCACCAGGAACCAGATCCAGCTCAGCATCGCATAGGGCGAGACGGTGGCCGTCCGTAGCAACAGCGCGAAGGGCGTTTTGCCGAAGTTCAATGAGCAGGCCGTTAAGGTAGTAGCGAACATCCTGGTTTGCCATGCAGAAGTGCGTCTGGTCGATGAGACGCTTGAAGGCCGATTGTGAGACAGCGTACTCACGGGCACCGGTAACCTTCTCAGTGGCCGGGAAATCGGTAGCCGGTAGTGTTGAGAGAGTGAAACGGCTTTTACCGGAACGGATGGTGGCACGCCCATCGTCGATGGTGATGCTGATCTCGGCCTCCTCCGGTAGGCTCTTGCAGATATCCATAAACTTGCGTGCGGGGAGCGTTACCTCACCCTCATCAGCACTACTGATAGGAGTGGAGGCGGTGAGTTCAACCTCCAAGTCGGTACCGGTCAAAATCAGGCGGTCAGACTGGATGGTCATCAGTACGTTGGAGAGTATCGGCAGGGTTTGACGTTTCTCCACCACACCACTGACAACCTGTAGCGGTTTCAGAAGTGCTTCACGTGTAATCTTGAATTTCATCTGAGTACATCCCGTTAACTATTATTAATGTATATATATAAAACCTGTTATTATTATTAGCACGGCCATAGATTGTGAGTAAGTCATAAAGTTTTAATAATTTCAATAAGTTATCAGAATTATTCACAGGTAAAACCGCTCTGTTTAGGATCCTGATATCCTGTGGATAAGTTGTCCACAGTTTAGCGGCGATAGCGGACCCTCGAGTTATCCACAGCTTACCAACACTATGTTGTCAGTATTCTTAACAGGTTTGCATAGTCCTCACTAATCATCTGGTCTTCCTCCTTGAGCTGTTGAACCTTTTTACAGGCGTGCATAACCGTTGTGTGATCCCGACCGCCAAAGGCGTCGCCAATCTCGGGCAGGCTATGGTTGGTCAACTCCTTGGCCAGTGCCATGGCGATCTGTCGAGGACGGGCGATGGAACGGTTGCGTCGTTTCGATAATAGATCAGCAACACGGATCTTGTAATACTCCGCAGCGGTTTTCTGAATATTTTCGATGGTAACCAGCTTGGCCTGAAGCGCAAGTAGGTCGCGCAGTGCCTCTTTGGCAAAGTCGAGTGTAATCGGTCGACCGGTAAAGTGGGCATTGGCGATAACCCGCCGTAGCGCCCCTTCCAGCTCACGGATGTTGGAGCGGATGCGTTTGGCGATAAAGAAGGCCACCTCGTGGGGGAGATCGATCTTGGCCTGAACCGCCTTACTCATCAGGATGGCAACACGCGTCTCCAGCTCCGGCGGCTCGATAGCGACGGTCAGACCCCAGCCGAAACGGGATTTGAGCCGCTCCTCGAGGCCGTTGACCTCTTTTGGGTAGCGATCACAGGTGAGGATGACCTGGCGTTGGCCCTCCAGTAGGGCGTTGAAAGTATGGAAAAACTCCTCCTGAGAGCGCTCCTTGCCGGCGAAGAATTGGATATCGTCGATAAGTAGAGCATCGACGGAGCGGTAGTAGCGCTTGAATTCGTTAATGGCGTTGTGCTGTAGGGCCTTGACCATATCGGCGACGAACCGCTCAGAGTGGAGGTAGATCACCTTGGCACCGGGTTGACGGTCCATGATCAGGTTGCCCACCGCGTGCATCAAGTGCGTTTTGCCCAGACCGACACCACCGTATATAAAGAGCGGGTTATAGGCTGTACCGGGGTTTTCGGCCACTTGCATGGAGGCGGCGCGGGCCAGCTGGTTGGACTTACCCTCGACGAAGTTGGCGAAGGTGAAGATGGGGTTGGTGCGCGCCTCTTCCGAATTCTTCTTCACCTGTTGCGGGGAGACCGGGGCGGGTGCCTCATTGACCGCCGTCGGCACAGGGCCTGGCTCGGTGGTGGGTGGTGTGATGCTACCGACCTCAAAGACCAGCGATGGGGGCTCACCCTCGCTCATCTGTAGCAACATCTCGTTGATGCGCTCACTGAAGCGGTCACGTACCCAATCCTGGACAAAACGGTTGGGCGAGAGCAGCCGCAGGGTGTTCTCATCCATCTCCGCCTGCAGTGGACGGATCCAGGTATTGTACTGCTGGGGACTCAACTCATCCTCCAGCCGGGCAAGACACTGCCCCCAAAGCGCGATGCTCATCGCAATACCTCAACTGCTACGGGATTGAACAGGGAAAGGGTGCAGTCTACAGCCATTGGGGAGAGTTATCCACAACCGCGAGCGGGGGCTCCAAGTCGGCGCCAGGGCAACCGCATACGTTGTCATCGCTGTTGTATTCCTTGATTTACGGTCGTTTGCCGCAAAGAAGCGGCAGTCGAGCCTCCAGGGAGGGATTCATGGCGTACCGTAAATCAAGGGCTTATATCAGCTGTGGAGAAGAATGCGCCCGTTCAGGGCGGGGGCGAAAGCGGTTTTTGTGGCGGTGAGCGGGGGGACAGGCGGTTAAGTGGTTGACATAAGGGGTTTGCAAGCAGTATTGTGGCGGACTTTTCCCGTCCCGCGTAGCGGGGCGATTCGATACCTACACAGACAAACCGGACATCGCTGTTATGAAGAGAACTTTTCAGCCCAGTCGTATTAAACGTGCCCGTACCCACGGCTTTCGCGCCCGCATGCGTACTGTTGGTGGCCGCAAGGTAATCAAGGCCCGCCGCGCCAAGGGGCGTGCACGCCTTTCAGCCTGATCGCAGTACCTTGCATGCTACTGCCGGTAACGTACCCGACCCGCTCGGGTCGGGGCGCTTTACCCGCAGTCTTCGGTTACTGAAACCGGAACAGTTCAAACGCGTATTCGCCAAGGCCTGCAAGCTGGGTGGCAAACACCTAACAGTGCTGGCAAGAAGCAACGACCTCGGTCACCCGCGTCTGGGATTGGCCATCTCACGCAAGCATGTCAAAACGGCCGTGGGCCGAAATCGGATTAAACGCCAGGCCAGAGAGAGTTTTCGTTTGCATCAGGATATAATCGGAAACTTCGATGTGGTGGTACTGGCAAAACCGGGTGTCCACGGATTGAGCAAAGCACAACTGCGGACACTTCTGGATAGCTACTGGCAAGAGTTGGCCGTGCGATGCGAAAAATCCTGATCCTTTTTATCAAGGGCTACCGCCTGATCCTCAGCCCCTTTGTCGGCGGCCAGTGCCGTTTTCACCCCACCTGTTCTCACTATACTGAAGAGGCGATCCGTCAACACGGTGCGCTGCGCGGCGGCTGGTTGGGCGTGCGCCGTATCGCCCGCTGCCACCCCTGGCACCAGGGGGGGATCGACCCCGTCCCGGGAACCGAACACCTCTACCATAAAGACTGAACCATGGACTTCCAGAGACTGATACTTGTAGCGGCCCTCTCGTTCACCCTGCTGATGATGTGGCAGGCCTGGCAGGAGGATTACGGTCAACAGACCGATGAGACCACACAGAGCCGTGCGGGTGACAGTGCCGGCACCGAGCCTGGCACAACAACAGCTCAAGGCGACCTTCCTGCAACCCCGGCAAGAGAGCAGGGGAGCGCTCCGGAAGATGCCCCGGCAGTAAATGCGGCAAAGCGGGCGGAGCGAATCAAGGTCCGTACCGATGTCTACGATCTGGAGATCGACACCACCGGCGGTGATATCCGTCGGGTCGATCTGCTGCAGTATCCGGTATCGGTGGACCAACCGGAGACCCCCTTCCGCTTGATGGACGACAACAGTGAACTGCATATCGCTCAGGCGGCGCTGCTGCCCAGCGGTGAGAGTCCGGCACCCAACCACCACGAGATTTTCCAGGCGCAGCAGCGTGAGTACAGCCTTGCCGAAGGGGCCGATACGCTGGATGTGCGTCTGAGCTGGCAGGCGGAGAATGGGGTCCGCGTCGATAAGATCTACACCTTTAAACGCGGCAGCTATGCGATCGATGTCAGTTTCGAGGTGAATAACGGCAGTGCCGAGCCATGGTCCGGCCACGTCTATCGTCAGCTCCAGCGTGGCGAGCCCGGCGATTCCGGCTCGATGTTCCTCTACACCTATACCGGTGGGGTGATCTACAGCCAGGAGGAGAAGTACGAGAAGATCGACTTTGACGACATGCGAGAGTCGAACCTCAACCGCTCCGTCGAGGGCGGCTGGGCTGCGATGATTGAGCACTACTTCCTCAGCGCCTGGGTACCGCCCCAGGATCAGAGCGCCAACTTCTACAGCAAAGCACCCGGCAACAACCGCTATATCCTGGGGATGGTCTCACCGACATTGAGCGCGGCGCCCGGCGAGCAGGTCCGCTCCAGCTCAAAGCTCTACATCGGCCCCAAACTCCAGGATGAGTTGGGAGAGGTGGCAGAGGGGTTGGATCTGACCGTCGACTACGGCTTCCTGACGATTATCTCCAAACCGCTGTTCTGGATGCTGGACCTTATCCATAGCTTTGTCGGCAACTGGGGTTGGGCGATCGTCATCCTCACCCTGATGATCAAACTGGCCTTCTACAAGCTCTCGGAGACCAGCTACAAATCGATGGCGCAGATGCGCAAGCTCCAGCCCCGGCTCAAGCAGCTCAAGGAGCGCTTCGGCGACGACAAGCAGAAGCTCAACGAGGCGATGATGAAGATGTACCGCGAGGAGAAGATCAATCCCCTCGGCGGCTGTCTGCCCATCCTGGTGCAGATCCCGGTCTTCATCGCCCTCTACTGGATGTTGCTGGAGAGTGTGGAGATGCGGCAGGCGCCGTTCATCCTCTGGATCGAGGATCTCTCCACCAAGGATCCCTACTTTGTGCTGCCCATCATCATGGGTATTACCATGTTCATTCAGCACAAACTGAATCCGACGCCGCTGGACCCGATCCAGGCCCGGGTGATGATGATCCTGCCCATCGCCTTCACCTTCTTCTTTATGTTCTTCCCCTCGGGGCTGGTGCTCTACTGGGTGGTCAACAACACCCTCTCTATCGCACAGCAGTGGTATATCACCCGGGTGGTTATCGGCGATAAATAGCTCTCGCCGTGGACCGACAGGGGCGCCCGGCAGCTATGCCCGGCGCCCTTTTTTGACCATGCGTGAAAGCCCATGCGCCGATTTCCTTTGCGCCTACGCGCCATTGCGGTTAGCTTTTCGATGATGAACAAAAGCCTTGGCAGTGACACTATAGCGGCCCAAGCCACCCCAGCGGGACGGGGAGGGGTTGGGATCGTGCGCCTCTCCGGGGCGAAGAGTCGCGAGTGCGCCGAGGTGATCCTGGGCCACTGCCCCAAACCGCGGTATGCCGAGTATTTGCCCTTTCGTGACCTTGAGGGCGAGGTGCTGGACGAGGGGATCGCGCTATTCTTCCCCGGCCCCCACTCCTTTACCGGCGAGGATGTATTGGAGCTGCAGGGCCACGGCGGACCGGTGGTGATGGACCGCTTGCTGGCATTGCTGCAGAGGCTGGGGGTGCGGCTGGCCCGTCCCGGCGAATTCTCCGAACGCGCCTTTCTCAACGACAAACTCGACTTGGCCCAGGCAGAAGCGATAGCCGACCTCATCGACGCCAGCAGCGAACAGGCGGCGCGCTCCGCACTGCGCTCCCTGCGGGGTGAGTTTTCCGCGCAGGTGGATCGCCTGGTGGAGCGACTGACCGAACTGCGTATGTATGTAGAGTCGGCCATCGACTTCCCCGAGGAGGAGATCGACTTTCTCGGCGATGGCCAGGTACAGCAGCGTCTCGACGCCATCCGCGAGAGCCTTGCCTCGGTGGAGCAGGCAGCGCAACAGGGCTCGTTGCTGAAGGAGGGGATGACCGTGGTGTTGGCCGGGCTGCCCAACGCCGGTAAGTCGAGTCTGCTCAACGCCCTGGCCGGCCAGGAGTCGGCCATCGTGACCGAGATCGCCGGCACCACCCGTGATGTACTGCGCGAACAGATCAATCTCGACGGTATGCCGCTGCACATCATCGACACCGCCGGCCTGCGTGAGAGCGTGGACGCGGTAGAGCAGGAGGGGATTCGCCGCGCCTGGCGTGAGATCGAACAGGCAGACCGTCTGTTACTGCTGGTAGACGACGCCAACGGGGTCACTACCGAGGAGCGGACGATCCTGGAGCGGCTACCCCACGGCCTGGCAACCACCGTGATCCGTAATAAAGCGGATCTGAGCGGTCGAGAACCGGCGCAGATGGACGGTGAGTTGGGGCAGGAGATCCGCCTCTCGGCCAGGACCGGTGCAGGGGTGGAGCTATTGCGTGACTACCTCAAACAGAGCATGGGCTACCAGGGGAGCGGTGAGGGGAGCTTCATGGCGCGCCGCCGCCACCTCGATGCACTGAGCCGGGCGGCGGAAAACCTCACCACTGGAGATCAGCTACTACAGCAGGGGAGCGGCGAGCTGCTGGCCGAAGAGCTGCGCCTGGCCCAGCAGGCCCTGGGGGAGATCACCGGCGAGGTCAGCTCCGATGACCTGCTGGGGAAGATCTTTGCCAGCTTCTGTATCGGGAAATAGCAGCGATTGCCACAGAGAGCACCGAGCCCACGCCGCAGATTCCAGTCAGAGCTTACGCCCTGAACCCCCTGACCAACCGCCGCAAGGTTTCCCAATCCTTGCCGCCCCGATGGCGGGTGTAGCGAAGGCGGATATAGAGGCGAGTGATCTGCCGGATCGCCGCCGCCAGTTCGGGTCTTTCATGGCAGGCCCGTTCGGCGAAATCCGCCGGCCCCTCGTTGAGATCACGCCGGATCCCCGCCCTCTCCAACTTGCGGCAAAATCGTTGATAGAGCCGCACGAGCGGGTCGCGCTGACGCGGACGACGCAGCAGGGTGATGGCGGTGATAAGGCCTAAAATTGCGGCGATCACTCCGACCATCAGGCCGATCAACCACTCCCAGGAGAGTTTGTTCAGTCCAAGCTTTTCCAGCAGTTGACGCTGGCGGTTGTGGTCGAAGCCGAGGATCCAGATATCCCAGCTGTGATTGATGGCGTCCCAGCCGTTGCGCGCCTGCTGCATGAGCCGTGAGAGCAGGGCGGACTCGCGCAAATCAGCGCCGGCGTCGGCACCGCTGCGACGGTTGAGGTTGATATCCACCTCGACCCGTGAAGGGGGGATGGCGGTGGTGGGGTCGACCCGTCGCCAGCCTTCGCCCTCGAGCCACACCTCGGCCCAGGCGTGGGCGTTGGATTGGCGAATGACGAGGTAGTTACCCAGTTCGTTGAGCTCTCCTCCCTGGTAGCCGGTCACCACACGGGCGGGGATATCGGCGGCACGCATCAGGGTGACGTAGGCGGTGGCGTAGTGTTCACAGAAGCCGCGTCGGCTGTCGAAGAGAAAGCCGTCCACGGGATCGGAGCCCAGGCGCGGCGGCTGTTGGCTGTAGTAAAAGGGTTGTTCACGGAAATAGTCAACGCCGCGAGCGACGATGGCCGCATCGTCCAACCCCTCACTGCGCCACTCTCTGGCGAGCTTACGGCTACGCGGGTTGGCCTCGTCGGGTAACTCCAGGGCGGCGAACTCCAGCTCCGGCACCAACCCTTCGCTGTCCAGCCGGTAGCGGGTGGCGGAGCGCAGAGAGTATTGGCGTTTCTTTTTTATCTCACGCCCGTTGAGGATCTGAAAGTCGGGCAGGAAGTAGGGGTCGATCCCCGATCCTTCGGGTCGGCTCAGCGGCAGATCGAGGGTAAAGATCCAGCGCTGCTGGTGCGGTTCGAGGATCACGCTGTAGGCGACCTCACCGCCCTCGGCGAGAAACGCCGGAACCTCCTGTTGTGGCCGCATGCGCCGGCGCTCCCAGCGCCGCCCATCGGTTTGCCAGAGCACCGGTCCGCGCCAGTAGAGGGCATCGGCGTCGGGGATCGGACCGTCGAAGTTGACCCGAAACGCCACCTCTTCGGATTCGACCAGGTTGCTGATGGAGCCCATCTCGATGGAGTCGGAGAGGCCGGTCTTGGCGCTGCTGCTGCGTTCGGGCATGCTCCACAGTGGGCTGGAGAGGCGCGGGAAGAGGACGAACATCACCACCATCAGCGGCAGCGCCTGGAGCAGGAGCTTGCCCCCGCTGGTGAGGTAGAAGCGGGTGTAGGCGCTGCCGCCGCCGGGGTGGTTGAGGGCGATCAGTGCGGCGGTGAGCGCCAGTACCACCAGAAAGAGATAGCCGCCCATGAAGATCGACTGGTCGAAGAGAAAGCCGGCGATAACCGTAAAGTAACCGATGAAGAGCGCGATCATCGCATCACGCATGGTTTGCAGCTCAAGCAGCTTGAGACAGAGCATCATCACCAGCAGTGCCACCCCCGCCTCCAGGCCGAGCAGTGTGCGGTGGGCCAGCAGCACCATCCCCACCCCGGTAACCACCAGAGCATAGCGAAGGAACCTGCCCGGCAGATCATAGCCGCGCCATTCGTGCAGAGCGCGCCAGACGAAAAAACTCAGGCAGAACGCCGAAAGCCAGACGGGCATCCGCAGCAAGTGCGGAATAACAGCGAGGAAGAGGGCGCCGATCAGCCAGATGCGACCGGTGGAGGGTGGCGTGAGCCGCTGTTCCCGGTCGTGGCTCACGGCGCCTCCTCCTCGGACTGACCGAACAGCGCCAGCGCCTCGAGACAACGACGGCGGTGGCGATCGCCACGGGCCGGCGGGATCTCGCGGTTGGGCAGGGCCAGGCCATAGGCGACAGCCAACTCATCCGCCGCCAGTACCCAGCGGGTCAGGCGTGCGATGCGCTGCTCGGGGGTGAGGTTGCCCAGCTGCTCCCAGTGCAGCCAGAGCTCCTCGGTGATCCCGCCGCCGAACTGTTTGGTCATCAGCCCCTGTTCACGGGCCAGCGCTTTCCAGTGGATGTGGCGCAGCGAGTCGCCGGGATGGTAGGGGCGCAGGGAGGCGAAGTCGTCACTGCCGCGCCCCTGATCACCGCTGGCGCCGCGATCCTGGAGCATCTGCGGCGGCAGGCCGCGACTCTCGTCGGGCCGAGGGTATACCAGGCAGCGCATCTGCAGATGGACATAGCTCCAGGCGTGAAACAGCCCCAACGGGAAGCGGGTATAGAGGGTGATACGCCCGGGGTAGAGGTAACCGCGCCGCTGAGTAGGTAGAGGAAGCTCGATCCATTGTCCGCCGTTTTCGTCCAGATCGACGGTAATCGGTGCCTGATCCTGCAACATCACCTTCAGTGCGTAGCGAGCGCGGGCGCCGTGGTTGGAGAGGTTGACGCTGAAACGGGCGACATCGCCGGCGAAGACCGGCTTGGTGTGGCCGGCGCGCAGGGTCAGCCCGTAGAGGTTGCGCACCGCGTGGACCATCGATACCACCGCCAGGCTGGTGAGCAGAAAGGTGAGAACAAAGGCGAGACTGTTCTGATAGTTGATGGCGCCGATGAGCATCGCCAAGAGGACAACGGCAAAGACCACACCACTGCGGCTGGGGAGGATATAGACCCGCCGCCGCCCCAGAGTGACCGGCCCCGGTTCGGGACGGTCGCGGCGAAACAGTCGGCGCCAGAACGCCACCATCTCATCGCGCCAACTTGTGAATGCGGTGGTTACCATCGCTGGGTATGAACCTCGTTGCGCCGCGTTGAGAGAATCAGGGGATGGCGACCTCGGCGAAGGGCTTGACCAGCGCCTCGGCGCTGGGAACCGCCTTGTCGTCGGCAGGTTGCAGCCGGTGGGCGGCCACATGGGGCAGCATCTGCTGGACATCCTCGGGCATCACATGGTCGCGCCCCGACAGCAGTGCCCAGGCCCGCGCGGCGCTGAGCAGTGAGAGGCCGGCGCGTGGCGACAGGCCGGTGAGGTAGTAGGGGGATTGGCGCGAAAACTCCAGCAGTGACTGGATGTAATCGACCAGCGCCTCCGAGGCGTGAACCTCCTTGACCAGTTGCTGGCGCTGCACCAGCTCCGCGGGGGTGATGACCGGTTGGATCTCGCTGAGCATGTCGCGCCGCTCCCGCCCCATGAGCAGCGCACGCTCGGCGCTTTGATCCGGATAGCCCAGCGAGAGCACCATCAAAAAGCGATCCAGCTGCGACTCTGGCAGCGGAAAGGTGCCAATCTGAAAGGTGGGGTTCTGGGTGGCGATGACGAAGAAGGGGTTGGGTAGCGGATAGGTCTTCCCCTCGATGGAGACCTGCTGCTCCTCCATCGCCTCAAGCAGTGCGCTCTGGGTCTTGGGTGTGGCACGGTTGACCTCATCGGCGAGGACAACCTGAGAGAAGACCGGCCCGGGGTGGAAGGAGAAGGCGCCCGTTTCACGTTCATAGACCGAAACACCCAGGATATCAGACGGCAGTAGGTCGGAGGTAAACTGTACCCGATTGAAATCGAGCCCCAGGGTGCCGGCCAGCACATGGGATAGGGTGGTCTTGCCCACTCCGGGCAGATCTTCGATGAGCAGGTGGCCGCGTGCCAGCAGGCAGGTGACGGCAAGCTTGATCGCATGCTCTTTGCCGAGGATGAAGCTCCCCACCTGCTGAATGACCTGTTGCAGTTGCTTGTCCATGGATACTCTCTGCATCTCCCGGTTGAGGCCCACACTACGGGGGGCTTGTGTACTGTTGTACTGTTTCACTTCCTGCACAAGCGCGCCTTGCATCTGACCGACCGGCGACTCGCTGAATGTGCCTCCAAGAGTGAAACAGTACACTAGTGTGCTATGTTGATGAAAAGCCTGATGGGTTATGGCGACTCTTCGATAAACGTGCAAGGGGTCGAGCGGTTCAGATGTGCATGACTTCGCGCTATCCGCACCTCGAAACCATGAACCTTTGCACTCGCTCTTTCACTTGTCCACAATCGGCATCATAACCCGACTAATGATGCCGTGCAGGGAGCCCGCTCACACCCCTTGGTTGATCGGGGATGTTGAATAGCTACAGGGACCAGGTAATGAAGCACCCGCTCCACCCCCTCGCGATACTGTTTACCACACTTATCGGCAAAATCAGCTGGATCGCACCCCCCTGGCTGCAGTGGCTCAAGCACCACCACTGGCTGACGTTGGGTGTGCTGCTGCTGACCGCAGGTTCCTATCTGACCTACGACCACTACCGTAATCTGCCCGTCCCACTGCAATACAAGGCGGTAGTCACCGCACCCGGCCTGGCCCGGGTGACCGACGAGGGGGTGCGCCCCCGCGCACTGCGTATCGACTTTCAGTACGACACCGAAGCGATGCAGGAAGTGCCCGACAGTCGCGCCACCGCCTCGGTGGCCAGGCTCGATCTGTTGCACAAGCCGCTGCGGCAGGGGGTAGTTATCCGACCGGCGATCACCGGTGAGTGGCGCTGGGCCGACGATAACACCCTCACCTTCAAGCCGGAGCGGGAGTGGCCGGCGGGGGAGCGCTACCGCGTCACCCTCTCCCCGGAACTGTTCGGCGACAATGTTCCCCTGGCGGAGGATGAACTGGAGTTTGAGACGCCGCCGTTCGGCGCCTCGCTCGGCAACATCGAGTTCTACCAGGACCCCTCCGATCGCCGAATCCGTCGTGTTGTAGCAACGCTCAACTTCACCCACGCCGTGGACGAACAGAGTCTGAAGCAGAAGCTCAGGCTCAGCATGCGCCCCTCCGGCTCCGGCATCGAGACCGAGGCGGAGAGTTTTGCCTACGACACCCTGTTCGAGCGCAACCAGCGCACCGTACATATCCACTCCGAGCCGATCACTCTGCCTGAACGAAGCACTCATATGCGACTGACCCTGGCGAAGAAGGTAAAGAGCGCACATGGGCCGGGCAGCAGCGACGAAGAGGTGCGCGGCAGCGTGCGCATCCCGGATATCTACAGCTTCTTTCGCGTCGAGCAGAGCGATAGCCGTATCGTGCGCAATGCCGAGGATGAGCCGGAGCAGATCATCACTATCGGCTTTAGCGACGATATCGAAGCGGAGCAGGTGCACGGGGCGATGGCGATCTACCTGCTGCCCAAGCGCCACCGCCCCTGGCAGGGGCCGCGGGAGGTGACCCATGAGGTACTGCGCCAGTCCAGGAGGATCGAGTGGGAGGCCATCCCCAATCAGCGCGATGCCGAGAAGCGCCACAGCTTGCGTATTGATGTACCGGAGAACCGTCAGCTCTACCTCCGTCTGGCCGAAGGTCTCAGCTCAACCGCCGGCTTCAAGATGGCCGACAGCTACGATACGCTACTACGCACACCCGCCTACCCGCGGGAGCTCCAAATCACCAACGAGGGCTCCCTGTTGTCCCTGTCGGGGGAGCGCAAGCTGGGGCTGCTTAGCCGCAACCTCAAGGCGGTGAAAGTGAGCGTCGGCCGGGTGCTGCCGGGGCAGATCAACCACCTCATCAGCCAGAGCCGCGGGGATATCAGCAATCCGGGCTTCGGCTACGGATTCCGTGAGGAGAACCTGAGCGAGTACGAGGAACAGATCATCGACCTGGCCCGCTCCCACCCCAAAGAGGCCAACTACGCCGCCTTCGACCTAGGACCTTACCTGCGCCAGGGTGGCGCTGATTACGGCCTGTTTTTTGTCACTGTCGAGGGGTGGGACCCCCTACATGAACGTCGCCTCCATGGCACCCGGGATAAAAGATTGATCCTGGTCACCGACCTGGGATTGATCGTCAAGGACAATGCGGATAACTCCCACGATCTGTTTATCCAATCGATTCGCAGCGGCGAACCGGTGGCCGATGCTCAGGTGTTGCTGCTGGGTAGGAACGGTCAGCCGGTGTTACGCACCGTCAGCGATGAACGGGGCCACGCCGAGCTGCCCGCCACCGAAGGCCTGGAGCGGGAGATGCGCCCCACCGTCTACCTGGTGCGCCACGGCAACGATCTCGCCTTTCTTCCCTTCGACCGCAACAGCCGGCGGCTCAACTTCTCGCGCTTCGATGTGGGCGGGGTGCAGCGGCGGCACAGGACGGAGGATGAGCTGACCGCCTTTGCCTTCAGCGACCGCGGCATCTACCGCCCCGGCGACACGGTGAACCTCGCCGCCATCGTGCGCCGCCAGGACATGAGCACCCCACCGGCCATCCCGCTGGAGGTGGAGCTGCGTAACCCCCGCGGTGCCGTGGTTATGAAAAAGCGGCTCACCCTGCCGGAGCTGGGCTTCCTCGATCTCGACTACACCACCGATGCCACTGCCGAAACCGGTCAGTACGAGGCGGCGGTCTACCTCATCCGCGACAACCGCTACCGCGGCCAACAGATCGGTTCGATGCGCTTTGCGGTGGAGGAGTTTCAGCCCGACAGGCTGAAGATCAAAAGCCGTCTTCTGGATGTGCCGGAGAAGGGCTGGATCCCGGCAGAAGGGTTGAAACTGGAGGTGGCGCTACAGAACCTCTTCGGCACTCCGGCGCAGAACCGCAAGGTCAGCGGGCGCATGGTCCTGGCGCCGACCGCCTTCCGCTTTGCCGAATATGAGGACTACCGCTTCGATGATCCGCTGACCGACCCGGAGGCTGAGCGCCACAGCACCAGCCAGCCACTGGAGGAGACCACCACCGACGCCGATGGCATTGCCCGCTTCACCCTGCCGTTGCAGGAATATCGGCAGGGCACCTACAGGTTGACGGTGAATGTGGAGGGCTTCGAGGAGGGCGGTGGCCGCAGCGTCAGCGCCGGTAGCGCGGCGCTGATCTCGCCGCTCGAGACGCTGGTCGGCTACAAGGCCGATGGGCGGCTCGGTTATATCAATAAGGATAGCGAGCGGCGTATCCGCTTTATCGCCATCGATCGGCAGCTGCAGCAGCAGGCGCTGCCGGGACTGACCCTGCGGCTGATCGAAAAGCAGACCGTCTCCACCCTGGTGCGCCAGGACAACGGCACCTACCAATACCAGAGCGTGGTCAAGGAGAAGCCGCTCGAAGAGGCGCCCTTCAGCATCGCGGACAAGGGGGTCGATTACGCCCTGCCCACCGATCGCCCCGGTGACTTTGTGCTCGAACTGGAGAGCGACAAGGGGCTGCGGCTGGCGCGCATCGACTTCTCGGTGGTGGGCCAGGCCAACCTCGACGGTTCGCTGGAGAAGAACGCCGAGCTCAACCTCAAGCTCGACCGCAGCGATTACCGTGCCGGTGAAACCATCGAGATGAACATCACCGCCCCCTACCGCGGCAGCGGCCTGATCACCATCGAGAGCGACCGGGTGCACGCCTTCAAGTGGTTCAGCAGCGAGAGCAACAGCTCGATGCAGATCATCCGCATCCCCGAAGAGCTGGAGGGCAACGCCTACGTCAATGTCGCCTTCGTCCGTGCCGCCGACTCGCCGGAGATCTTCGTCAGCCCCCTGAGCTACGCGGCGGCGCCGTTCACCATCGACCGCAGCAAGCGGAAGGTGGCGGTGGAGCTGGAGGTGCCGGAGATCGCCCGTCCCGGCAAGCCGCTGGAGATCGGCTATCGCGCCTCGCGGCCCTCGCGTATCGCTGTCTTTGCCGTGGACGAGGGGATCCTGCAGGTGGCCGACTACAAAACCCCGCAGCCGCTGGATCACTTTTTGCGCAAGCGGGCGCTGGAGGTGCGCACCCAGCAGATGCTGGACCTCATCCTGCCGGAGTATTCACTGGTACGTGAGCGCGCCGCCGCCGGTGGCGGCATGGCCGAGGAGGCGATGGCCCGGGCCCTGGGCAGCAATCTCAACCCCTTCGCCCGCAAGGCACAGAAGGCGGTCGCCTTCTGGTCCGGGATTGTCGAGGCGGGCCCCGAGACACAAACAGTCAGCTTCGATATCCCCGAGAGTTTCGGCGGCCAGCTGCGGGTGATGGCGGTGGCCGTCGCCGATGAGGCGATGGGCGCGGCGCAGGAGCGCACCCTGGTGCGCGGCCCCTTTGTGATCTCGCCGAATATGCTCACCGTCGCCGCCCCCGGTGACGAGTTCCTGGTGACGGTCGGGGTTGCCAACCTGGTGGAGGGCTCCGGCGAGGAGGCGGCGATTACTCTCAGCGCCGAGCCATCGGAGCAGCTGGAGCTGCTGGGCGAGGCGCAAACTACCCTCACCATCGCCGAGGGGGGCGAAGCGCGGGCGCAGTTCCGCTTGCGCGCCAAACAGCGGCCCGGCCCCGCCTCGGTGGCATTCCGCGCCGCCATGGGTGAGGAGGAGAGTCGCATCAGCGCCACCCTCAGCGTGCGCCCGGCGGTTCCCTACATGGCCAGTTTCCAGAGCGGCTACGCGCAGGACGGTCAGCACGATGCCGGGCTGCCGCGCAAACTCCATGCAGCGCTCAGCGAGCAGCAGGTCTCCGCCTCGGCTAGCCCGCTGGTGCTGGTGGACGGTCTCAACAACTACCTGGAGAACTTCCCCCACGGCTGCACCGAGCAGGTGGTCAGCCAGGTCTTCCCGCTGATCGGTCTGATGAGCCATCCCGGTTACGCCGACCGAATGGCGCAGACCCACGACAAGGTGGCGGTGCTGATCGACCGGCTGCGCGGTCGGCAGCTGGCCGACGGCGGCTTCAGCTTCTGGCCCGGCGGTCGCACTGCTGCCCACTTCCCCTCGGTCTATGTGATGCAGTTTCTGACCGAGGCGCGGGAGTCGGGCTACGCTGTGCCGGGGGATATCTACAGTCGCGGCCTGGGCTATCTGCGCGGCGTCGCCGGGCGCGGTGCCGACAATCTGGAGTCGGCGCGGGTGCGGGCGATGGCCATCTACCTACTGACCCGCAACGGCGAGGTGACCACCAACGATCTGGTCCACCTTCAGGAGTGGCTGCAACAGCAACAGCCGAAGCAGTGGCGCAAGGATCTGGCAGCGGTCTACATGGCCGCCAGCTACCGACTGCTGAAGAAGGAGGAGGAGGCGAACAAGCTGGTCGACGGTTACACCATCGGCACCGGGGGGGGTGAGAGTTACAGCGACTTCCACTCACCGCTGACCCGCGATGCGCAGTACCTCTACCTGCTGGCCGGCCACTTCCCGGAGCGGCTCAGGGCGCTGGGTGCCGAGGGTATCCGCGAGCTGGTGGCGCCGGTCTTCGGCGGCCACTACAACACCATCGGCTCAGCCTGGACCGTCCTCGCCCTAGGCGCCTACAGCAAGGCGGTGCTGGGTCCGGTGGCCGATGAGCAGATCGTCATCAGCGAGCTGGTTGAGGATGCGGCAAAGCGCCTGGCGGTGCAGCGTCGCCCCTTCGTCACGGCCACGCCGTCGTTGCAGGCCGACGGTGTGGACATCGAAGGCGAGCAGCCGCTCTTCTATCAGATCACCCAGGCCGGTTTCGATCGCGAGCTGCCCACGCAGGCGCTGATCGAGGGGCTAGAGGTGCAGCGCGACTACCTCGACAGCGACGGGAATGCGGTCACCAGTCTGCGCCAGGGCGCGGAGGTGACGGTACGGCTGCGCATCCGCAGCGTCGGTCACAAACAGCTGAGCAACGTGGCGGTGATCGACCTGTTGCCCGGCGGCTTCGAGGTGATCCGCAGCTCGGTACCGCGCAAGTCGGGGCCCTGGCGCTCCGACTATGTCGACATCCGCGAGGACCGGGTGGTCTTCTACGGTAGTTTCGGTAGCCGCGTCACCGAGCTGCGCTACCGGGCAAAGCTCACTGCCGCCGGCGAATTCAGCGTGCCGCCCGCCTACGCCGAGTCGATGTACAACCGCAGCCTCCATGGCCGCTCGACGGCGGGGAGTTTCAGCGTCGCGCCCTCGGAGTAGTGTATGCGCCGCTCGTTTCGCATCGCACTGTGGCTGCCGCCGATCCTGCTGCTGCTTGTGGCCATCGGCGGGTGGTGGCTGCCCAGGCCCGATCTCTACGGCCATGTCGGCTACTCCACCGCCTGGTTCGACCGCCACGGCAAGCTGCTGCGGCTGGAGCTGGCGCCGGATGAGCGCTACCGGCTGAAGGTGCCGCTGGAGCAGATCTCGCCGGCGATGCAGCAGGCGACCCTGCTCTATGAGGACCGCGACTTCTACGACCACGGTGGGGTGGATCCCGCCGCCCTGCTGCGTGCCGCCTGGCAGACCTGGGTGGTCGGCGAGCGGCGTGTCGGCGGTTCCACCCTCAGCATGCAGCTGGCGCGGCTGCGCTACGGCCATCCCCACACCCTGGTCGGCAAGCTGCAGCAGATCCTGCGGGCGCTGCAGATCGAGCGCCACTACAGCAAGCGGGAGATCCTCGCCGCCTACTTCAACCTCGCCCCCTACGGGCGCAACATCGAGGGAGTGGAGGCGGCCAGCCTGATCTACTTCGACAAACCCGCCGGCGAGCTGACCCTGCCCGAGGCGCTGGCACTCAGCGTGGTGCCGCAGAACCCGGTGCGGCGCAACCCCACCAGCGAGGCCGGCTTTGCTGAACTGGCCCGCGCCCGTGCGCGGCTGTTCGAGCGCTGGGCCGAGGAGGTGCCGGAGGATGCGGCGCGGCGCGCCCAGATCGAACTGCCGCTGGCGGTGCGCCCGCCGGAGGCGCTGCCGTTTCATGCGCCCCACTTTATCAACGGTATCGAGGCCGGGCCGGGAAGGGTCACCACTACGCTTGATCTGCCACTGCAACAGCGGCTTGCCGAGCGGATCGAGCGCTATGTGGCACGCCGCCGCAGCGAGGGTATCCACAACGCCGCCGCCCTGCTGCTCGACAGTCGCAGCATGGAGGTGGCGGCGCTGATCGGCTCGGCGGACTTCTTCGACACCAGCATCGCCGGTCAGGTGGACGGCAGCCGCGCCAGGCGCTCCCCGGGCTCCGCACTCAAACCCTTCGTCTACGCCCTAGCGCTGGAGCAGGGGCTGATCCACCCGATGACTCTGCTCAAGGATGCCCCCAGACGCTACGGCGGCTACACCCCGGAGAACTTCGACCAGCGGTTCCTTGGCCCGGTACTGGCGCGCGAAGCGCTGATCAAGAGTCGCAACGTGCCCGCGGTCAACCTGACCGCGGCGCTGCA
>JBNJGC010000033.1:16530-18596 GCA_051747405.1 Pseudomonadota bacterium | reverse complement strand
CCGAGGCGGGTAGGGGCGCCGGGCTGGATGGCCTCGTCCCACTCTATTGCCTCGTGGCCGAAGAGGACGATGACGGTGGAGCCCATGTTGAAGCGGCCCATCTCTTCGCCCTTTGCCAGGGTGATCGCTTCGTCGCCGTCGTAGTGCCAGCTACGAACCACGCGTCCCGCCGGCGGGGTGACTTCGCCCGCCCACACCGTTTCGATGCTGCCCACGTTCACCGCCCCCACCTTGACCATCGCCATCGGTCCGACGGCGGTGTCGAAGAGGGAGACCACCCGCTCGTTGCGGGCGAACAGGCCGGGGATGACACGGGTGGTGGCGGGGTTGACGCTGAACAGCCTTCCCGGCACATGCACCATCTCACGCAGGGTGCCTGTGATGGGCATGTGGATGCGGTGGTAGTCGCGCGGCGAGAGGTAGAGGGTGGCGAAGCTGCCGTCCTGGAACGGTGCGGCCCGATCGGCGGAGCCGCCCAGCAACTGCGCCAGCGAGTAGTCGTGCCCCTTGGCCTGAAAGATCCGCCCATCAGCGATGGGCTGGGCCTGGCTGACGGCGCCGTCGACCGGGCAGGCGAGGGTGTCGTCGCCCTCGACGATGGGTCGGGCGCCCGGTTTCAGTTCGCGGGTAAAAAAGGCATTAAAGGTTTCGTAGGCGTGGGGGTCGTGCTCCAGCGCCTCGCCCATGTCGACCTTGAAGTGGCTCACGAACCAGTCGGTAAAACGGTTCTTGATGCCGGGGCAGTGGCAACGGGTAAAGGCGTGGGTGGCGCGCGAGACGAGGTGCCCCGGCATCAGGTACTGGGGCAGGGCCTTGAGGTAGTCGATAACGGTGGCATTGGCCATGGGTGTCTATCCTGCTGGTGTCCGGTTGGGCTCAAAGTGGTCGCGCAGACGGCGGAGGTTGTCGACTATCCTCTTTACCTCATGCGGTGGGTTGAAGCGGCCCACCCAGCGTCCTTGAGGGTCGATGACAGCAATACCGGCGCTGTGGTTGACGATGTAGTTCTCGCCACTGGTGTCGCCGTCGAATATGTAGACGGCTCCCAGTTGGCGCACGAGCCGGTCGATCTCCGCCTTGTCGCCGGTAGCGGCGATAAAGTCGGGGTGGAAGTGGCGTACATACGCTTTCAGGTGATCCAGTCTGTCGCGCTTCGGGTCGACCGAGACGAAGACGAACTGGGTGTCTGTAGAGTCGCCCGGCGTCTGTTCCAGCTCTCGGGCCACGCCGCGCAGGGTGGTCAGGGTGGTGGGGCAGATATCCGGGCAGTGGGTATAGCCGAAAAACATCAGGGTCCATTTACCCTGCAGGCGCGAAAGATCGAACGTCTCCTGTTCGATGTCGGTGAGGGCGAAAGGTTCCAGCTGCCGTATCTCCGGGGGCACCACCGGCTGCAGTGCGGTGGGCAGAGGCGGTGTCGGCTCTCCGGTGGGGCGAAGCAGAAGCATGGCACCGCCGGCCAGCAGGAGCAGGGCGAAAAGGGCCGAAGCGATAAGGGGGATACGATTCATCTTCGCATTATCGCACGCAGGGGGGATGGGAGGTAGTGTGCGGTGTGTCGTAAGGCGGTATGGGTGTTTGATTTATTGCTTTGTTAAGAGTAAGTTAACAGAAAAAGATAAAGGAGACTCTGCGATGTCTGCCGTAAGTTACTTGATCCCCAAGCGCGAGCGTCCCGTCTACATCCCCGATTCCGAGGAGTTGAATCTGGCTCCCGCCGAGATGACCGAGGTGCCGCTGCTGGGCTGGATCACCGCCGGTCAGCCGGTGGAGATACACGAGGATAATGAGCGAGTCTCTGTCCCCGCCAACATGGTGCGGCGCAACACCTATGCGTTGAAGGTGCGCGGTCACTCCATGGTCGACGACAACATCCAGGACGGCGATGTGGTGATCATCGAAAAGTGCGAAAGCGCCGAGAACGGCCAATCGGTGGTGGCGATGATCAACGGCGAGCAGGTGACTTTGAAGAAGTTCTACGTCGAGCGTGACGGCATCCGTCTGCAGCCGGCCAACCCGCAGATGGAGCCGATCATTCTCAAAAACGAAGAGGTGCAGATCCTCGG